>CAYWXG010000029.1:0-30625 GCA_964462445.1 uncultured Barnesiella sp.
TATCGTCTTCACATTACCCTGCAGGTCGTAACTGTAGCTCGTATCGTAGTCGGGCAAGCCCATATATGATATGTCGCTGCGGCATTTCATTGGTATTTATTGGAATTTATATTGTTATATGGTTCGTAATATTTATCATGAAACATTTCCTCAATCCACGGCTCGGGTTTGTAATCTATATTTTTTATCTTATAAATGTCTTTCTCCATTTTACGTTTTATAGCTCGAACCAATTGTTGTATTTTCTTGAACTGAGGATGAAAAGCTGTTTCAGAATTAAAAGAGAGACTGCTCGTTTGTAAGTATTCGGCAATTTTCTGATTTGGCAAATTCAGTGTTATTGACCATATTGTCGAGTGTGATATCAATAATATGTCTCCGCTGAGAATACTGTCTTTTATTACGGATCTTTGTTCTGAATAAATTCCAAATAATAGGGATTTGAAGTAGTCAGCTGTCTGTTTAGTTAACTTTACCTTGTTACGATGCCCTCCTATGATTTGACTTGCACTTCTTGTTATAACTATCGAAGCGCTGTCGTTGAATCCTATTTCAATCTCAATTATCCTTTTCCCTTCCGGTCCATCAAGAGGATATTCAAATCCCATGCGACAATTGTTGATGATACTATCAAGATTATGAGTACTGTTATAATATTTTATAATACTATCTGATAGCTTGTCATTATTAAAAACGTATTTATTAAATTGATTGTCAGGATTGCTGTTACTGGTTGTTGTATCTGCGACAATAATCATAGCTGAAAGAAATATAGCTACGAAAATAGTAGATAATTTATTTGCCATATTCTTTTATTAAATTTATATATAAGGATTCTGTTAATTTGCGTTTACAATCTGCTTCAATGAAATGATGGATCTTGCCAAGTACAAAGTATTTGTAGCGAGATGTGGTCTTATCCCACAAATCCTTACATCTTATTACATTCTCATAGGCAATCACATGGTTCTCATCCCCAATATGCTTAATACCATGCGAATACCACTCATGGACTAAAACTGTAGATAAAATATTTTCAACAGTTGCTTCATATGTTTTAGTAAAATCGTTTGAAAAACTTATTATTGGTGGATATATATATTCTTTTTTTGTAAAATTATAAAACGAAGTTCCCCAAAATGCATCAGAATCACTATCATATAAATACCTAATTTGACCACTATCAATTTTTGATAATTTAAATATTTCGTCAAAAATTTGCAATCCGTCGAAATTTGTTATTATATCATTAAAAATCACAAGATAGAGCCCTAATGTTAAATTCCATTCATTTATATATCTAATATCGAAATCACTTGATAATAATTCATCTTCTGTATATTCTGAAAAATCAATATTAGTTGTTCCATTATAGATATAGATACCACCGGTAAAGCCCTCGTCCGTCGTTCCGACATAAGCCCCATTCATATCATAAATCACAGCTAATCCCGTTGGGTCGGTGGCGTTGATGGGGTTGCCGGCGCAATAGAGATAGGAGGAGAGGTGGGGGTATTTGCCATTCAGCGGGTCGGGGTGAATGAAGCGACCTGTTGTCGGGTCATACTGACGCGCTGCAAAGTCGTAGTAGTTCAATCCCTCTTGCATCAACCACTCTTTCCCGCCATAGCGATACGGATTGACGGAACTTCCAGCCAAATTCGTCGACATTGCATTGACATATTCCACTGCCGCCGATTCCCCGAACATTGCGCCATAGGGGTAGTAATGGTTGTCCTGAACGGTCTGACCGGTCGAGGCGTTCCACACCTGTCGAATATTCCCCTGTTGGTCGGCAATATAGAAGTAAACACTATCCCCTTGTATATATCCCCCGGGGATATTGATGCGAGAGAGTGCGCCATTCTTGAATTCCCATACTCCGCTGTAGTCGGTAACGGCAATTTCGGTGTCGTCACTGCCAATATGTTTCCTCTGTCGCAATGTCCCTTCGGCATCATACATATTCTCTATCTCCGCTCCATCTTCCATCTCTATCCGCATCGGAAATCATTTCATTTAAACTTTCCGTAACTTCAACCCCCTCCTCGAAATATGGGTTGCTTTCTTTAGCCACAATGTCGAAATTAAACATGAACATGCAACAGATTGCTATAACTCCTCTAAGCCAAGGCCTTAAGTTGGCGAGAGTACAAAATTCTGTTGCGATATGCCCCTTGCCGGAGGAAGTTATTATGTTAGGTTTATTATACATTGCGGAGAGCGGATTGAGAATTAATGACCTCTTTTACAAACGTATAAAATTCTCATCTAATATGCAAATGTTATGGCTAATTTGTTGCTTTTTTGACAATATACTTCACCACAAGCAAAATAACACGGAATTATAATCATTATTTTTTTACCTCGAGGACAATATTGTCTCGAGGAATAAAATATTTAGAAAACGTTAGCTTTATTTGCACGAAAAGCTATCCGACCAACGCCTTTATAATTCCTAAAACTATTCAACACTTCAACGTCGGCGCATGGGCGGTGCCTCTTTCGCCAAGTTCTTCCGTCGATGTAAATACGCGTACATTATCGTAAAGCCCGGCATCAATGAGCGCTTGAAGCATTCGTGGTCCACATTCGGTCATTATCGAACTGATTCCTCGTTTATATAATTCTTGCATTATCCCCTCCAATGATTGCTCACAGTCAACTTTTATATTTTCAACTCCGGGCAATTGCAACTGTCGCGATGATACCATTACAATATGTCGTTGCCGACTCTCAAAAACCGGCAACTGCCCCGCCTCCGTTTCATCTATCACTCCGCGACGGTCTATAATTACAATCTTGGGGTTAGGTCCGTCCCAACGGCGCACATCAAGACGCGATTTGTCGGCCAATAAAGTAGATGCGGTTGTCAACAAGGCATCATGCAATGCGCGCTGGCGATGCATAAGGGTGGCATCAAGTGGTGTGGAAAACTGAAATGCCGGCTCTGTCGGGATTCGAATTGCGTCCATATACCCGTCGGCACTTTGAGCCCATTTAAGCGTTATATATGGTAGTCCTGCGCGATGAGCCCCAAAGAAATGTGGATTAAGTGCCAAAGCTTCTTCTTCCAATATTCCTTCAACCACCTCTACTCCGGCGTCGCGAAGCATCTTAACGCCTCGACCTCTGACTTTCTCAAAGGGGTCGCCACATGCAATAACTACACGCGGAATCTTATTGTCGATAATCAACTTGGCACAAGGAGGCGTCTTCCCATAATGCGAACATGGCTCAAGGGTCACATAGATAGTGGCCTCGGTGAGCAAATGTTTATCTGCCGGAGCTACCGAATTGACTGCATTAACCTCAGCATGTGCTTGACCGCAACAACGATGATACCCCTCCCCTATTATCCTTCCGGCAGCTACTATTACTGCCCCGACGTTGGGGTTGGGGTGAGTGTCGACCATTGACGATTTTGCCAATTGTATTGCTCGACGCATATATTTTACATCATACTCCATAGGTAAGTATTGTATTTCAATGTATTAAAGATATGTTGGTTGCCACTCCACCCCATATCGGTCGTAGGGTGCTACTGCTATGCGATAACCCTCACGATATTCTGCCGGAAGGGTGTAAGTCGTGGCATATGTTACCGCAATGATATATTCTGAATTAATCCCATCACTATCGCTCGACATTGCGTCGGTTTCACTGACTCCTTCGGGAATTGCATATACTACATATCTGGCATCATCGGCAGCGTCCCATTTCAATTCCCCACCTTCGCTCATTGCCAATCCTTCCACTTTCAATGGCTCTGCGCCACCCTTCCATTTCATAGGGGGCACAAGGGCTATATTCCCGAACAACGCTCTACGCAATTCGTCCCCAAATCCCAACGCTTCAGCTCCGGCAATGAAGCGTGCAGAATAAAACACCGAGCCGGGCGCATAGTTAAACGACGACTCCCGATTCAGCACCACCTGTCGGAAGGTTTCCTCCCATTGCTCCTCCGTATTATTCTCCTCAAACGATGTTATCGTTTGACTCGGATAGCAATGACGCCCATACATCTCGGCAACATCATTCCACCACCGCGAAAGCCCGCCATAGGGATGACGCGGATTGTCGGTAGGCCAATATATCTGTGGAGAAATATAATCTATATATCCCTCTTTAAGCCAATTTACCGGGTCGGAATATATCTTTCCATACTGACTATCTGCGGTGAGTACGCCATATTCCGGCAATTGTGGAACACCATCTTCTGCATACACTCCATTCCCTCCGGCAATCCCCTGTGGCGACACCCCAAATCGTATTTTCCCATTTTTGATTGTGCGGAGTGTAGCATAAACTTCGGCTATTGCGCGATTTATATTGTCGCGACGCCAATCGCCTATCGATTGTCCCGACTCTGCCGCCGCAAGATAGTATTTCCAATCTGCAGCCCGTTCATCTTCAGGAATAAACTCCGGATTATAGAAATAGTCATCGAATACTATGCCGTCAACATCATAGTCGGTTGCGATTTCCCGACATATATCACACAACAACTCGCGTGTATCATCAAATGCCGGATTGAAAATTGTCATTGTCGTACGCCCCACGCGATTGGTCATCCACAAATGTTTTTTTCGTGTATCGAGCGATGTCGACGGCTGCCGAGTTCCCACTCTGAAGGGATTTATCCATGCGTGACACTCCATCCCCAGTGCGTGACAACGTTCGATACACCATTTCAATGGATCGTAGGTCGCTGCCTTCCCTCGCGTTCCGGTCAGATAGCTCGACCATGGCTCGTAGGACGATGAATATAACGCATCGGCCATCGGACGAACCTGAAAAAACACGGCATTAATTCCGGCTCGTTGCAAATTGGTCAGCAACAACTCAAGCTGTTGCTGTTGCTGCTTCACTACTTTTCGTGATACGCCTTGCGATGACGGCCAATCAAGACCATATGCGGTCACCAACCACACTCCACGCATCTCATATTTCGGCGACGCCATGAGCCCATTGGAACAAAGTCCGAACCCAACGGCAACTATCAATAATAATATTTTTAGGATTTTATTTCCCACCCTTAACTCTATTGCAATTTCTACAAAGCATTTGACAATTTTCTGAGATAGTAGTTCCTCCTTCTTTCCAAGGAGTAATGTGGTCAGCATCCATTTCTTCCAACTCAAAATGTTTACCACAATGCACACATATTCCATTCTGACGTTCGTAGGCTTCTCGTTTTTGCTTCTTGTCAAAAGTGCGAAAAGATAAATCGCGTAAGTCACCACTTAAAACATACCTATAAATACCTGACTTTTTTTGAATTTCGTCATCTTCCATCAAGTCGTGTATCTGTTTTTCAAGAGCATTTACATCATATATATTTTCACTGAACTCATCAAACATTCCTCCCCAGTCAAGACCTTTCATTTCTTTCCGGTAGTGAGGAAATGTAGATTGCACCCAAGTAATTATTTGCATATAATAACCCCATAGTTTATTCGCATTAGGATCAAACTGATGAATAGCCATATATTTGTCTATTGGCTTATCATCTTTTATTCCTTCTTTACGAGCAACCCATCTCAATACCGTTTCAAGATATGCCTGTTCATCAAGTTTTCCTGTCATATAGTCACTACCTATTTTATATGCCGGACAGCCGTTCTTAGAAAAATGACGGCGAGCATCCGTTACAAAAGGTCCAACATATACGGCATTACGTAATTCCTGATCAAACAATCTCTCTCCTGCTATATTGATTACACGAAACCAATCTAACTTTTCTTTGTCTGTTCCGCTACAAAAATAAACAGTTAATTCATAATTCAGGAACGCTTGCTTTTCTTCATCCGTCAATGTATTGAAAAATAATACACCTCTATCTTTATCTACTATATTAAAATCATGGGTATAGAACTCACAAATAGAAAGTGTACGTTGTTGTCCGTCTATCATTTCAAAGGTTCCATCTTCCTCTTCCGACCAATACATAATATTAAGCGGAAAACCTTTCATAATAGTTTCTATAACAGAACGCTTTTGCTTGTCATCATAACGAAATTCTCGCTGATATGGAGGACGAACGTCAAGTTTTCCTCCGTATGCTCGTACACCGCTATCAGGATTATTGCTATACCCTGCAATCAAATCATGTATTGGAATAGATTTAAGTTCAATTTTCATACTATTTGTGTTTTAGTCACTTGATAAAATATTATTTACCAATTGCTTCAATTCGTTTTTATTAGGGAGATACAACTCGTATTTTGAAACAAATAATTGAGAATCCATTCCATAGGTTGCATACTCAATCAACAATTCATCTTTTAAATGGCTCAAAATTATACCAATAGGAGGATTGTCATCATACGAATTTTCTTCCTTTGCAAAATACCCCATATACATATTCATTTGTCCAATATCTTGATGCTTTACAGCATTTTTCTTCAAATCTATCAAGACAAAACATTTTAATATTCTATGATAAAAGACTAAATCAACACGATAATGACAATTGTTGATAATAATCGGGTATTGTCTACCTACAAAAGTAAATCCTTTCCCAAGTTCTAAAAGAAAAGATTGTAAATTATCAATCAATTTTTGTTCTAAATCATTCTCACTATACCTGTTTTTGGGTGGCAAACCTAAGAATTCTAATACATAACTATCTTTTACTACATCCTCTGCTTGCTGTACAACTATTCCTTTCTGAGCCAATTGCAAGATTCCTTCTTTATCTCGACTCGCTGCCAAACGCAAATACAATGCACTATCTATTTGGCGACGTAATGAACGAACATTCCAGTTCTCAGCCACACATTCTTTTTCATAAAAACTGCGTTCCAAGTCATTATCAATAGCTATAAGTTCACATATATGCGACCAACTTAATTTGTTAGACAGTGTCTGACAATTTGGATAGCGTAAATAAAATTTTCTCATATTGTTCAAGTTAGGGCGACTATATCCTTTCCCCAACTTTAAACTTAACAATCTTGACAATGATGAAAGCAACCCACTCCCATATTTAGCCTTAGTACTACCTTGCTGCTCAAACTCAACGATATACCGTCCTATTTCCCAATAAGCGTTAACCAACGAAACGTTTATTGTTTGAGCCACTTTATTCTTAGCCGCATAGATTACATTTGCGATATTATCTGCAAGTTGATTTATTGTTGCATCGGGCCGCATATTATAATTTGTCGGTATCATTTTTCCATGCTATTTTTTCCTACGTATAAGAATCCTGGAATAAACCCTTTTTAACTGTCCATCAGTATTTTCAATATAAAAGGCAGGACCGCCATTTTGTTTACCTAATCGATTTTTAATTATTTCCATTTTGGCACAATCAAGATTAAATCCAATTATTTCAAACTGATTTGGATTGTATTTATCCATAAAGGTAATCGGCACACCCATAACGCCATCATAGTCCATTGGAATTAATTCTGTTTTAGACACTTCTATTGCATCGTAATTGATGTAATGTGGATAATCTTCTGGTGAATAAGATTTATACAAGATTAAATCATCATGGCGTTCTTTATAATCAAGATTTGTAAACCACCTAACACCTTTTACTCGGATGAACTTTTTTCCACTATCATCAACTCCACAACCAGCGGCATTTAATTCATAATTGTCCGGAACCCAGAATTTTCTATCTCCACTATGAATACTAGCCCCAATCCACAATTGATTATTTTGAATCAGAGGAAATATTTCTTTATAAGAGAGGGCATTCACATTCCCTATAATAATAAACTTTTTATCATACGCTATCAATTGCGCTACATATTCTCGGAAAAGCGAAAATGGAGGATTTGTAACAACAATGTCTGCTTGTTTGAGCAATTCAATACATTCTTCACTACGAAAGTCTCCATCTCCTTTCAATGGCTTCACACCGATTTCTTCTGCGTCGGGAATATGATTGCCATTCTTATCTCCTTCGTAAATCAAATATACAGCTTGTTCCGATTTGTTTTGGCTAAACAAATCCATATTTTTATTTTTATAACATGTCGTAATCAACTTCTTCAATCCAAGAAACTCAAAATTATACGCGAAATACGTGAAGAAATTGCTTACACGAGGGTCATCGCAATTACATAAGACGGTCTTACCTCGAAAATGCTCACGATAATGACGCAACTCGTTATTTATATCTTCAAGTTGTGTATAAAATTCATCTTTCTTCGCTTCCTTTGCTTTATCAATATTTCGCTTTGCCATATTTATGATTTCTCGGTATTTACATCTACTATTGATAACTACTATATTTCTTGATTCTTAATTAAGGCGAATTTCTCTATCCCCCTTAGTTAACACAAAGTTATTAATTTTATTGATATAGTTTCTAACACCATCAGAAAAATTTATCGCAGAGAGAATTTAATTCTTTTCTCTCTGCGATATTTATATTAATTAGTTCTTAGTCAGCTACCTTAAGGGTCGTCCCGGAAGAGTGCGCAGTCATTTCCGGTGTGTACTGGCTTTGAATTGTCGCTATTCCCGAAGAATATTCCCCTGCATTATTGACATAAACCTCATATTCTACAACGTATTGTCCCTTGGGCATTATGTCGATAAACAAATTTGTGGCAGCATCTCGATTCTCAAGATAAAACACTAAGCCGTCGCAGTAAACCGGGCGCGGTGTTTGAACTACCGGCTCGAAAGTTGCAGCGCGATTATCTACTACTGCAACATAGCTCATATCTCTATTTGCAGTCATTACCAATCGCACTTTTACCACCTGTCCAACTACCATTGTATCGGTCGGAGCCCATCCCTCATCGGTTCTGACTAATAATTGCTTGTCTATCGACAATTCGGGAATAGAGTGCGCCTTAACATCTTTCATTATCCGGTCGGATTGTGTGATAACTGCACCCCAAGCCGGACCTTCTGCGCTGCGCTCTATCTTCAATTCTCCGGAAGCACCTGTAATTGATGTAACAACTTGACCGGTTAATTTGTCGATGCGGTCTATCTCTACAGGCTTACCCGCTATTGTGATTTCAGCCTCTCCGGGACGATTGAGCCATGAGGTCCCGCATTGCAATATCGCTGCAACTGTCGCCGATGCATCAACCGACGTGCCCCAATCTTGAACTATCTTATTAAGAATGAGCCATTGACGTATTTTGTCAACATCTGCGCATCCGGGGTCTATCGTATTAAATGCCTGAAGGATAAAGGCCGTTTGACCTACTTGAGTCAATGAATGCCAACTGCTCCCATCTACCGAATCCCACCACATGCCCAGTTGCGGTGTCGATGTGGCATATTCTCGTAGCGATTCAAGAATTTGACGAGCCACATTCTGATAATTACTTCTATAAAGCAGCAACGCATCTGCCGCCTTTTCTGCAGTCCCCGACTTTTTCCAATTTTTGAGCGTACACTGCACTACTTCATCATACACCTTTTGCGCTGCTACCGACATCGGGACTTCCGGATAAAGCGAGCGTATGTAGGCATAATATGAATAATCCCCCTTTGGATATTTCGCATGAGATTTAACTATCTCTGAATCAATATAACCAAGCGCTTTCGATATCATTTTATCAAGCTCTTCAGGGCAGCAATTCAACTGACGAAGCTCGGCAAAATTATTTAGAATTAGCATGGTAACCCACTCGGAAGGGTCATCATAACTATCGGTCCATGACCATCCGCCACCGCTACGCTGCATTTTCTCAAGTTTCTTTATTGCCGACTTAATATTGCGGTCTATATCTTTACGGTCAAAAAGTAGTGCAAGTCGAGTGATGCGCTCAACATCGCTCTGCGCATCCTCCACCCATGGGGTCGACGCAAGCACCAATTGCTTTAACTCCTCATTTTGGTTGAGTTTGGAAAGCATTTTGCTGTCGTCGGCCGACGCGAGCCATTCTTTGAGCGCAGGTTCTATTGACGGATTAAGAGTCATTACATATTCCGAAATTGCCGCGGCAAAAATCTGTGCTGATGCTGCAAGTGATGTTGTAGCATTATCGGCTCGCAATCCGGGAAGTGCCGAAACGACTTCCCATGTAGGATTCTCGCTGAATGAAAGAGTAACCGAACTGTCGGCTGTCCCCTTAGGAACCTCCTGCACTAACTGCTTCTGGTCGGGAGTGAGATAGAACGTTGTTGAGTCTATCACCGGTTGAGATGAAGAAAGAATTGGGAGCAAATTCATAACTCCGTCACTATATACATCGGTCGATGATTTAATTCTCACCATCATTGCCCCGGCTGTTGCAGGTGCTGATAACGTAAATTTGACCGTCTCGGAGCCTCTGGCTTCTATCTCTGAATTGACTGACTGAGTTTTAATAACGCTACCTGTTGCCGTGTCAACGATTTCAAATGTTGTCGTCACGAAAACTATCGAGTCGGTCGCATTCATTACAATTGCTCGGATATCAGCCTCATCTCCGGTGCGTAGGAAGCGAGGCATATTCGGTTCTACCATTACAGGTTTCGCCGATATAACCTCTTTTACATCAAGTGCAGTTGCCAACTCTTCATTATAGGCCAACGCATTAAGTACCCATGTTGTATTGGCATTTGGAACTACAAACGAATAGGTCAAATTTCCTGAGTCGTCGGTCGTTAGCATCGGCGCGAAAAATGCCAAAGGCACTTCTGCCGGACGATATTGATTTCCCTCTGCATTATCAACAGCTACCTCCGAACTTTCGTCGACCCCATTGCCAGCATTAAATGAGTCTGTATTTTTTACTTCATCTGCCGATATCATTCCCTCCTCCTCAACTATCGATGATGATTTGCTCATGAGCATCGGGCGACCCAATGAATAATACACTTTATTATTGGGAATCCAAGACAATCCATAGTAATTAAATGCCGGAGTGGCAACAGGTATTTCTGTCAACAGCTTAGTAGAAAGAGTAAAATTATTGCTGAATGGTGCAATGAAATTATTACCGGAAGTAACACTTCTTTCATATGATGACTCAGGATAGAATCCCCATGATTGCATGGCAAGCTTATCAAGTGCCTTGGAGTACATATCCATTATAATAGCAGCTCCCACTCCGGTTCCTGCTGCATTTGTGACTTTAATGGTAATAGTTTCATCAGCAAGCGGTGTCATACAGTCGCGCATTCGCTCAATCTTAACCTTCAGCATAGCATCCGGATTGTCTTCCGACACTGTAAATGTCTGCTCCCATTCATTGAAATTATTTACTGTCGACAGACGCACTTTCATTTTCGAGATAGAATCGGGAACCGCGACCGAAAGGCGGTTCATCCCCTTTTGTGATACTATCCACTTCTGTGCTATTACAATATTTCCTTTGTATATTGTCATCAACACATGCGACTTATCCACGGGCACTCCATAAAGGATTTCTGCCTTACGGTTTATTCCTTTAGCTTTAATTGCTGTTGTGGGGGCCCAAATTCCTTCTTTCGTCGGGCAAGCGGAATCGTTGGCATTATACACAATTACCTTTGTCTCGATTTTATCGGCATCTATATCCAGTGGTGTAACTGCAAGTTGATATGTCCCGGTGCGTAGCGATGAAAGGTCAACCGTGGCAACCCCTTCTCTACTGATTCCAGCTACAACATATTCCCCGCCGGCTTCATCTTTAAATGCCATACGCAATGTTGCGTCCACAGGACTGCCAAGAGGATTTAGTGCGTTAATATTTAAATGTGCATCCTTAATAGCCGGCAACCAATCCGTACCACCCATTGAGATTTTAGACTTTTTGCTCAATGAAAACGCATCTTTACAACTTTGATTCTCACCCGAAGGAGATGTCAAGATAAATGACACCTCATATCTGCCCCCTCTGAATGGTGATGCATCGAGCACCTCTTTCGATAGCTCCCATCGGAAAACACCATCTGCATCGGTTGACAACTTATCAGTGTAGTATTTGATTGTGTCGTAATTCCACATCCATGCGTAACGTGCACCCGACAAAGTGGCATCTACCGATGCGTTTCCCACAGGAAAACCACTATAAGTCATTGCCTTCCCACACACCACTACTGTGCCGGATGCTTCATCGATAGCTACACTATCTACTTTCGCCTCATACGTGTGCAACTTGTAATCACTTACCATTACGGTGTGACGAGCAACAAAGACTTCTCTTATTTGGCGCAACAAATTAAATTCTTGCAAAGATAGAACAATTGTATATTCTCCGGTCAACCCTTCTTCTGGCAGAATAAATTGCCCCGAAGCTCGCCCGAAATTATCTGTAACTACATTGATTGTATCAACAGATTCATTATTGGGATTGCGAAGTGTAGCCTTAAATTCCGCATTTTTTACAAGACGACGATTCTCGCCGAAATAGTCATAGACAACCGCAACGAAATCAAGAGTATCACCGGGATGATAAATCGCAAGCGAGGTTCTCATAAACGCCGTTGTAATAGTATCGCTTTTGCGTACATTGTGCTTGTATTCGCTCAGACATGGCGCATAGCTGTCAGTCCCTTTTTGAGCTTGAATAAAAATATTGAAGATGTTCCCTCTGTTGAGATTCGCCCTACCGGCGGCATCAGTCACATGTGTACGCAACTTATTCAGATTTCCTCTACTTTCTTCATACGAAGTTATTGATACTCCGCTAAGTGGTGTCCCTGTCCGACCATCTACAGCATACACACGCAAAGAAGTTTTGTCCTCAGTGTCGATGAGTGCAATATCGGAACAATAAATTGGATACAATCTTCGCGAGCGGTCGTTTTGACTTATCGATGTTGTCATTACGTAAACTCCGTAATCATTGAATTTTAATGGCACTTCTTTGGTTTCGGAAAAAGGAATTTCCTTATCGGAGTTTAATGATATACTTGCAACCGGCGTCGGAAAACATTCTTCAAGACTATACCTACGACTTGAATATACCACCTCCGGATTCTTTACTCGATATACGAGCAATTCTGTCGAAGTGACATTAGTAAGTTTGACGCTTACTTCAAATTCTTCTCCTCGAGCAACATACGTGTCACTCTTCACCACCGCTGAAGGTTGCGACAATTGGGAAATCGCATTTTTTACAACATTGATACGGAAATATGTCGGATTGGACACCTCAAATTCCTTAAGCGTATCATAGACCTCAACCGTTTGTTCGGGGGTGAGATTTTGGAGATTTTCCCTCAACAGAAGCTCTACTGCGTATGGCGTGCTTTTATTCTCTTCATACAGACGCATTAGGGGCGTGATGGTGTCGTTTGCGGCACTATCGTCATCTACCATATACCCCTCTATAAGGTCATAACGCGACAACAACGCAGATATTCGTGCCGCGCCCGTGCTTTCCTCCACTCGGCGGGTGGCTATCTCTATCGCCGTTCGCGACGGCTTGGCCAATACATTAGGCAACGCTATACGGAAATCATAGAAAAACATCGGCGAAAGCACCTCTACCACATCGTTGCTCACCTCCGTAATTCCGTCTATCGCCTGTTGCGACGCAAAATCATATAGCGTCGGATAGAATATCGCCGTCGTTTTATCGCACGTCACTATCGTGGAATAATCGCTGATACGTGCTTTCTTGAGCGCCGGTGCATAAGAGAGTGCATGATGATAAAGTGCTATTATTTTATCTTTAAATTCCTTGCCACTCCACAATGTAATATCATCACCGGGATTGGCAAGCTCCGGGCGAGCATCAAAATTATACTTATTATATTGGTAATACTCTCCATAGATATTCGCAAGCAACAAATCAAGTAATGCTTTCGTCACTTCATCTGTTTCATTAGCATTGACTGCTTCGATTTTGGTTATCACCGATGGCAACGAATCCGGGGAAATGGCGGTCTGCGCCAATCCCGATCGAATAAGTGCATCGACTACTGCGATACCGTCTCCCTCTTTCAATGCTTTTTCAAGCATTTTATCGGCATCTTTAATCACTTGTTGAGGGAAAGCAAAGTCTGGTTGACTATTGGCTGTGTTTTTGGGACTCATAAGAAATGGAGTTATAAATAGTATAAATAAGATAAATTTTCTCATAATGCTCGGTTGAATTAAATTGTTGTCAGAAAAAACGAAAGTTAGTAATAATTTAAGGATATGACAGTATAAAAGTCAAGAAGTTTTTTTAAATGACTAAAATTTAACAGTTTTTACCAAAAACGTTTCTCATTTTAGCTTCCTCAATTACAATCCTTTTTATTTGATTTTTAATCTTAAGAGGAATCTCCAACGGAAATATTCCTTATATTTGCATTATGGAAGAAATGACACTCTCTTTACGTGAATTAATGCGAAATGCCGCAACCCGACTCACTGCTTCTTTCGGTGAGCGTGAGGCTTCTGCTATGGTCGATGAAATGATGTGGCGACTCAAAGGGTGGAACCGCACCGATACCATCATTCATGGCAATGAATCGGTGACTGAGTATTTGTCGCAACGAGTTGATTCTACTATTATTCAGTTACTCGACGGCAAACCGATTCAGTACATTTTCGGCAGAGCGCAATTCTATGGATTGGATTTTTCGGTCACTCCCGCAACTCTTATTCCTCGACCGGAAACAGCTCAACTTGTCGATATTATTGCCGACACCTACGGGAAGTGTTCCGACTTGCGTGTGCTTGAACTCGGAACCGGCTCGGGGTGCATTGCTATTGCTCTTGCTCGCACGCTCACATTCCCCAAAGATGTCACATCCGTTGACATATCGGAGGAAGCTATTGAAGTAGCAAGACAAAATGCAATTGATTTGAATGTCAACATTAAATTTATCTGCGACGATATGCTTGCCATTGATTTAGCCAACCGACATCTGCAAGGCAAATACGACATTATCGTTAGCAATCCTCCTTATATCGCACGTTCCGAAGCGCTGACTATGGAGCGCAACGTGCTTGATTATGAACCTCATATTGCGCTTTTCGTCCCCGACAACGACCCTTTGCTCTTTTACAGAGCTATTGCTAAAATCGCTTCGGAACGTCTCAATGAAAAGGGAACTCTTTTCCTCGAAATAAACCCTCTTTTTGTCAAGCAATTAGTCGCATTGTTACGTGATAATGGATTCGTTGACATTGATGTGGTGAGAGATATGCAAAAAGCTGAACGTTTTATTATCGCCAAACGATAATCTCTATATGCAACGACGACCTATTTCTACGGAAAATGCTATCGCGCGCTTGGAAGCATTATGTGCCCGAGCCGAACATTGTTCTTTCGAGCTATCTACCAAGTTGCGTGGTTGGGGTATTACCGGTGCTTCAGCAGAGAAAATCATCAATCATCTGATTGACAACCGGTTTGTCGACGATTTGCGGTTTGCACAATCTTTCGTGCGCGACCGCTATCGCTTTTCGGGACATGGTCGGAGAAAGATAATTTTGGCGCTGATTGCCAAACACATTCCTCGAAATATTATCAACACTGCCTTGGAAGAGATTGACGATGAAGTATATTTCAACAATCTATGTCATATCATCAACCGTAAAGCTTCTTCTCTCGACATGACCATATACGACAACCGCAACAAAGTCTATCGCTACGCTATTGGTCGTGGCTACGAGAGTAATTTAATTGTCAAAGCATTAAAATTATACATCTCCAACAATAAAGAGTGAGCACAGGTATAATCAACATACTACGACGTTTTGTTTCAAGATTGGGCGATGCCATTTTCCCGGCAGTATGTGAATGTTGTGGAAGATCGCTTGTCGATGGAGAGAAGTTTTTATGCCTTCACTGCCTTCACGATTTACCACGCACAAACTATCATAAGGATAGTTTCAATGAGCTACACAAACGTCTGGCAGCCCCCAAAGTGCCTATCGAGCATGCCGCTTCCATGTTCCACTACATAAAAGATAGCCGTTTTGCGCTTCTTGTTCAACGCGCCAAGTACAACAATCGTCCTATAATAATCCGACTCCTTGCTCGAATTTTTGCTAAGGAGCTTTATAAGGAACATTTCTTTGATGATATCAACTTGATTTTGCCAATTCCTTTGCACTGGCGAAAAAGATTGAAACGCGGATTTAATCAAAGCGAGGAAATTGCTAAAAGCATCAGCGAAATTTCCGGAATTAAATACGGAGACAATCTTAATGCTCGCCCCCACTCTACTCAAACTCGAAAAAATGCCATTGAACGTGCCGCCAACATGGCTGGTACTATCTACGTATGCAATAGCGATGAACTTGCCGGACTTCATGTGCTTATCGTCGACGATGTCATGACTACTGGTGCCACAATTCTTACTGCGGCTAAAGCGATTTTGAAAGCCTCTCCATCAACACGTATAAGTGTGCTGACTCTCGCTTCTTCTAAACAAATATAATCGTGAAAAACTCCATTTTAGGGGATTTGTGTTTGCTCGGCTACAACGTCTGTTGAAAGGAAGATTGACGCCATATCACTGAATCGTTCTGCTTTTTCTGTTGTCAGATATCGACACGTTCCACCTCTCGAGATGCGTCTTTCCATCTCGGGATGACGACAAAGATAATTGGACAATGATGAGCCGGTAATTTCCCCTTGCATCACAAGTGATACCCCTTTAGGGAGATATTTTTTGATTTTATCAAGCAAAAGTGGGTAATGCGTACATCCAAGAACTATGGTATCTATTTTAGGGTCGGCATCAAAAAGGCGTTCTATCTCTTGCTTGACAAAATAGTCGGCGCCGGCGTTCATTGACTCTCTATTCTCTACCAATGGGACCCACATCGGGCAAGCATGACCGGTCACTATAAAATCCGGATATAATTTTGCCACTTCAATATCGTAGGACTGACTCGCAATAGTTCCAGGAGTTCCCAATACCCCGATATGACCCGTATGACTTATTTCCCCAAGACGTTCAACTGTGGGACGAATCACCCCAAGCACGCGACGAGTCGGGTCGCTCATCATTGGCAAATCATTCTGCTGAATTGTGCGTAATGCTTTTGCCGAAGCCGTATTACATCCTAAAATTACCAACGGACACCCTAATTCAAAGAGATGCTCTACCGCCTGCAATGTGAAACGATACACGAGTTCAAATGAGCGCACTCCATAGGGTGCTCGCGCATTGTCGCCGAGATAGATATAATCGTAATTAGGAAGCTCCTTCCTAATTCCCTCTAAGACAGTGAGACCGCCATATCCGGAATCAAAAATACCTATTGCCCCCATTGCATGTTTGCTTTCCATTTTCGTGTAACTGGCTTTATTGTTTCTTTACTACGTAAAGTTAATAAAAATATTCATCTCTCGGCAATATGTTGTAGAAAAATATTGATTCACAATTGAAGTTGTTTTGATTTTTACATAGATATGGTTAATTTTGCACTACGAAATTGTATAATTATGGAAAAAATAATTCTCACTGGTGACCGTCCCACCGGCAAACTACACCTTGGACACTATGTAGGCTCGCTTCGTCGACGCGTGGAGTTGCAAAATTCCGGTCAATTCGACAAGATTTTTGTCATGATTGCCGATGCCCAAGCTTTGACCGACAATGCCGACAACCCGGAAAAGGTGCGTCAGAATGTAATTGAAGTTGCGCTCGACTACCTTGCTGCAGGTATCGACCCACAGAAAACTACGATTTTCATTCAGTCGCAAGTCCCGGAGTTGACCGAACTTGCTTTCTACTATATGAATTTGGTAACTGTCTCTCGTGTGCAACGCAACCCGACAGTTAAGACTGAAATCAAAATGCGCAACTTCGAGCAGTCAATCCCGGTTGGATTTTTCTGCTACCCGGTTAGCCAAGCGTCCGATATTACTGCATTCCGTGCTACTACTGTCCCCGTAGGTGAAGACCAAGCTCCTATGATTGAGCTTACGCGCGAGATTGTAAACCGCTTTAACAATATTTACGGTGACACTCTTGTTGAACCGGAAATCTTACTCCCCGACAATGCTGCTTGTATGCGTTTGCCGGGCACTGATGGTAAAGCCAAAATGTCTAAATCTCTTGGCAATTGCATCTACCTTTCTGACACTCCCAAAGAGGTTGCTAAGAAGGTCAAAAGCATGTACACCGACCCTCTGCATCTTAATATCGATGACCCGGGGCACCTCGAAGGAAACTGCCCATTCATTTATCTTGATGCGTTCTCTAAAACGGAACATTTTGCCAAGTATGCGCCTCAATATGCTAATCTCGATGAGATGAAAGACCACTACACTCGTGGCGGTTTGGGAGATGGTACAGTAAAGAAATTGCTTATCAGCATCTTGGAAGAAACTCTCGCTCCGATGCGCGAACGTCGTGCCGAGTTTGAGAACAACATCCCGTTGGTCTACGACATCCTTCGTGAAGGCTCTATAAAAGCTCGCGAAGCTGCGGCCAAAACTCTCGACGATGTCCGCTCTGCTATGCGTATTAATTATTTCTCCGACGAGGAACTTATCAAAGCCCAGTCCGAAAAATACCGCAAATAATCACAACTTACTTCATAACAAGAACGAGAGAGAGACTGTCCAACTTTTATTGTTAGACAGCCTCTCTCTTCTATACTGTTGCGAAATGACGCTATTTTAACGACTCAGTAGTTATTTAGTGTGGGTAGGCAAATAGTTTAGCGATTTTTTTTAGAAATTATCGGCTTGCCTATGTAGAGAGGTCGTTGACGATCTCTCAGCGTCCGGAGGACGTGTCGCGTAGCGAAATGAACCTTTAGCTTGACGAGGCTTGACCGAGTCAACCTTCTGCTCAACGAGGCTCGTCCGAGTTAATAACCGGTGGTTGAGCGTAGCGAAACCTACGGAAAGGGGAACACACTACGTCAGCCTATGGAGTGAGGGCCTCCCGGTCCTCACATCGTGCGAAGCACGATTTCCACACTTTTTTACTACTGTGCCATTTTAACGAGATAATTCTTCTATAACTGCATACGCAGCGGCTTGATTTTCCTCTGTTGCACCAACTTTTGCAAAGCGAACTATTCCATTCCTATCCACAACAATCGTCAAGGGGAACCCTTCTTGACGCACAAGAGCAACCAAATCAGTGGCTTCCTGAAGATGAGTCCATGTGAAATTATGCTTCTCAACAATAGGAAGAATTTCCTCTTTGTTATGACGTGAAGCAGAGAGAAAAACTACATCCGGAAAATTATTTTTCCATTCTGAGAGTATCGGCATTTCTCGTCTGCAAGGTCCGCATTCAGATTGCCATAAATTTATCACATAAATTTTATTTTTCAACTTCTCGTTATTCCAAACTTCATTATTTGTGTCGGAATATTCAAATTTAATCATAGGCTCTCCTACTTCAACTCCAATGCCCCCATAGGCAGCCACTTTTTGAGGTTTGAGCCCATTGTAGTCACGGAGTAACTTTTCGGCATATTTAACACGCTCCGCCGGAATTGCTTTAGCGATTATTGATTCTTCTACTGTATACCCCTCAGGCAGATATACACCCATAACCATTGCTCCATCAGGGTCATCGAAAACTGTCACTGTTGAGCCTCCTGGGATTAAAGACCTTGCAGGGACTGACTTATCGTAGAATAAACCATTCACAATTGCTGTTGCTTGAACAAGGCTATCATTAGATGTCTGAGCAGAAATGTTATAGCACCCAATTATCGATAACAGAATTAAATACAGGTATTTCATACGTATATATTTGAATTTCATGTACAAAGGGCTGTCAAGTTCCTTAGTCGCCCCATCTTTTTTTGCTATTATTTCTCCGAGGTATTCTCTTTCACCCCTTTAGGCTTGGGCATCTTCAACTTCAACTCATCAAAGCCCTGGCCATAAACTCCATTAACATTGGCTTGAGTGACTAAAGCATCTTTATCTATCGACTTTATGATACGATGAATAGTAACTGCCTCTATTTTACGGCACATTACGAGCAACACTTTTACTTCCTGCTTGCTGTACCACCCCATGCCGTTGAGCACGGTACATCCTCGATGTGCTTCGTTGTTTATTGCAGTTGCTATTTCCTCCCAATGTCGAGGGGAAAATATGATAAACTGAACCGCCTGTCGGTTGGTATTGATTACTTGGTCTGCCATCATCGACACTATCATAAGCACAACAAAACCATAGACCAAACGCTCAATACCTTCATCCATACCGAATATAATCAATGATGATGAGATGATACAGAAATCGCAATATTGCATCGTGCGACCAACTGAAACATTCGTCTTTTTCGCCATCATCGCCGCTACGATATCCGTGCCCCCCGACGACCCATTGTGGGCAAACGCCAAGCCTAATCCTATTCCACTCAATATTGAGCCGATGGCGATACTCATAAATATCTCATCTTTGATTAACGGCTCCGGGAACAACGGCATTAGAACACCTACCGCAAGCGAAACCATTGTAACTCCAAATATTGTCCTGACTACAAATGTCCTGCCCACAATGTGATAGGCAAGAACTAACAAGATAATATTTACAACATACATCGTAACAGCTACCGGTATGCCATATCCAAACAATTCTTCTGAAGCATAAAACACCACCTGACCGATACCAGCCATTCCTCCGGTAATCACATCGTGTGGAGCTATAAATGCCGAAAAACCGATACCATACAAAAAAATGCCGAAGACTATAAAGAAATAGTCCTTGGCATTTACCCATATTTTTTGATTGCTCAGTTTCATCTGATACTATTTTTCTGTGCTTGTCATGTTTTTATTGAGAAACTTATTATTTTGGGGTGCTCCATTTTTAGAATTCCGCCAAACATTTTAGTCCTATTGGCAAAGTTATAACTTTATTCACAATATTACACATTTTTCTATTCTAATTTTTCTTTTTAATTATTACGATTAGTAGTATAAATATTAAAATGCCGATAGTTAGATATGTTTTGTCAATCCCGACTTTTTCCTCGGCTCTCATCTCTTGATTCTCTACAATCTCAGTATCCTCTTCTATATTCTTATATTCAACTTTTTTATTTTCTGATGCTATCCCCTTAACCCCTTGACGTCCTCTGATTAGTTTCTCTCCACGTATAACCACTGTCCCACTGCCATCATTGTCTTGAATTTCTATAACCGGGCTCTCCAATACGACATTCTCATCTATTGTCGCTACAACACTTACTTCTCTTTCCAGTTCATGCCTTGCTTCCATCCCCTTCTCAACATCAATCATTGCGTTCTCAGCCACTTCTTGTTTTGCCCGACAACCCGTCACGATTTCGATTAGCATTAATACCACTCCTATTTTAATCCACCTCATCATTTCTGCCATTCTTTGTGTACATCAAAACATGGACATTCCTTGTTGGCAAAGTCTCGATGTCCATACACCTTTGCTCGCGGATAACGCTCCCGCAAATCCATTATCAACTCGGTTAAAGCCACTCGTTGTTCATCTGTTCGAGTATCTATTGCCTCTCTTCCATCACTCGACAGTCCCCCTACATAACACACCCCTATCGAATGTGCATTATGTCCTTTGCAATGAGCGCCCACCTCTTTCTCTTCTCGACCTATCTCTATATCGCCGTTTAGACCTATCACATAGTGATAACCAATCCCTTTCCACCCTTTCTCACAATGCCATCGATGGATATCGGCAGCTTTTACTTCCATCCCTCGGGGCGTCCCACTGCAATGCACTATTATCTCATTAATCAGTCTCATTTTTACTCTATTTTAAAAGTGTATAAATCTTTTCTTTCAATTCTTTGAGATTTCCTCCTATTTCAAGCAATTCTTTGACTTCGCTGCGTATCATCTCCTTATCGTGGGTAGTTTCAAGTACCGATTTTAGTTCACAGAACACACAATAACAGCCAAACACCATCGTCAATACAGGCACACTGACTACAACCGATGCCAACATATCAATGCACGACATACACGTCAACGGCAAAAAATAATTCAAAGCCTTACTGCACGTACGCTTATAACCTCGCGAGTTTATTTTGTGCCCCAACTTTCGTGACTTCCTAACTCCCGTTATCAAATCTGCACCCATCGCCACTAACACAAACACGTAGGTCAGTACTATCCACACGCCATGTTCAAAAAAATGCTCGATTAAAAATTCCCTCATAGCTCTGTTTAGTTTAATTATAATTATTCCCATTAATGATTTCTTCACAAAATTACACTATCTCCTCCTCCAATATGCGTCAAATTCATACTCCCTTTCTCCAAAAAAATTCGTATCTTAAACAATACATTGTGTCCCAACAATTAGCAACTCTCAGCATCCTCCCGTCCCCGGCTCCATTTGACGACCACATAAAAAAACCGAGAGGTTGTGCGAGAATTCGCACAACCTCTCGGGCCAAATATCACAAAGTTATGTTTTAAGAAATTTCTTTTTACTTAACTTCTTCTGAGCGTAATTCATGTTGCATATCATGAGCAACTGTAAATACGCCTTCTATGTCATCTTTGCTTCCTACAACAAGACGTTCGTATTCGCGAAGACCTGTACCTGCAGGAATCAAGTGACCACATATCACATTTTCCTTCATGCCCTCGAGGGTATCGGTTTTGCCATTGATTGCTGCTTCGTTGAGCACTTTTGTTGTCTCCTGGAATGATGCAGCCGACATGAAGCTTGAAGTTTGTAGTGCCGCACGAGTAATACCTTGAAGTATCTGCTCTGAAGTTGCGGGTACAGCATCTCTAACTGTAACGGTGCGAAGGTCGCGACGCTTAAGGGCTGAATTCTCATCACGAAGTTTACGTGCTGTAATAATCTGACCGGCCTGAAGTGTTTCGCTATCTCCGGCATCGGTAACCACCTTCTTGCCCCAGATACGATCGTTTTCTTCCATGAAGTCACGCTTGTCAACAACTTGTTGTTCAAGGAAACATGTGTCACCCGGATCAAT
The DNA here is from genome assembly GCA_964462445.1 of uncultured Barnesiella sp. Classification (GTDB taxonomy): domain Bacteria; phylum Bacteroidota; class Bacteroidia; order Bacteroidales; family Muribaculaceae; genus JAGBWK01. The sequence goes on from CAYWXG010000029.1 coordinate 22,774, forward strand.
GATATTGACTTTTCGCATCATCTGGCGCACGATTACTTCAAAGTGCTTATCGTTAATTTTCACACCCTGCATACGATACACGTCCTGAACCTCATTAACAATGTATTCCTGAACTGCTGTCGGACCCATGATATTGAGGATGTCGGTAGGCGTGATAGCTCCATCCGATAGTGGCGTACCGGCACGCACGTAGTCATTTTCCTGTACGAGGATTTGTTTTGACAACGGCACCAAATATTTCTTCTCTTCTCCAATTTTTGAGGTAACGGAAATTTCACGATTACCACGTTTCACTTTTCCGAACTTAACCTCTCCATCGATTTCTGATACGATAGCCGGGTTCGACGGATTTCGTGCTTCAAAGAGCTCTGTTACGCGGGGAAGACCACCGGTAATATCGCCGGCACCACCTGCTGCGCGAGGTATCTTAACGAAGATTTCGCCAGCTTTAACTTCTGCCCCCTCTTCAAACATCAGATGTGCTCCTACAGGAAGTGCATATGTTTTGAGAATATTACCATCGTTATCTACGATATTGACTTCCGGTACTTTCGTACGGTCCTTTGACTCAATAACAATCTTTTCTTGTAGTCCTGATTGCTCATCACGGTCCACTCGATAAGTAATATTTTCAACGAGATTGGTAAATTGTAGTTTACCGGGAACCTCACTGACAATAACTGCGTTGAACGGGTCCCATTCGCAGACTACGTCTCCCTTCTTAACCTCTGCACCATCCTTGAAATATAATTTCGAACCGTAAGGAATGTTTGCTGATGTTAGCATCATGCGAGTGTTGGGGTCAATGATACGCATCTCTGCAAGACGTCCGATTACTACTTCTACTTTTTCGCCATTTGCTCCTACTTCATCAGTTGCTACAGTGCGAAGTTCTTCAATTTCGAGAACACCATTATAGCGTGAAGTCAATGTGGATACTGCAGCAATATTAGATGCAACACCACCGACGTGGAATGTACGAAGTGTCAACTGAGTACCCGGCTCTCCAATTGACTGAGCTGCGATAACTCCGACAGCTTCACCCATTTGAACGAGACGATTGTTTGCAAGGTTGCGACCGTAACACTTAGCACATACTCCTCTCTTCGATTCGCAAGTGAGAACTGAGCGTATTTCTACCGACTCTATTGCTGATGCATTGATGCGATCTGCTGCTGCATCATTTATTTCTTCGCCTGCTGCTACGATGACCTCACCTGTTAGCGGGTCAACAATATCATGGACTGAAACGCGGCCAAGGATACGTTCGCCAAGTGACGCTACTACTTCGTCGTTGTTCTTTATCTCTTTGCAAACAAGTCCGCGCAATGTTCCGCAATCCTCTTCATGGATTATCACGTCGTGTGCTACGTCAACAAGACGACGTGTTAGATAACCTGCGTCGGCTGTTTTCAACGCCGTATCGGCAAGACCCTTACGTGCGCCGTGGGTTGAGATAAAGTATTCGAGCACCGACAACCCTTCTTTAAAGTTCGACAAAATCGGGTTTTCGATAATCTGACCCCCTTCTGCTCCTGCTTTCTGCGGTTTTGCCATAAGACCACGCATACCGGCAAGCTGACGAATCTGGTCTTTTGAACCACGGGCGCCTGAATCAAGCATCATGAATACAGAGTTGAAACCTTGATTTGCTTCTGTCATCTGCTTCATGAGGATATCTGTCAAACGAGAGTTAACGTGTGTCCAAATATCAATAATTTGGTTATAGCGTTCGTTGTTAGTGATGAATCCCATTGAATAGTTTGTCATCACCTCTTCTACTTGCGCATATCCTTCATCTACAATGGCTTGTTTTTCTGCGGGGATGATTACGTCGCCAAGGTTGAACGACAAGCCTCCCTTAAACGCCATCTTGTAGCCAAGGTTCTTGATATCATCGAGGAATTGCGCCGAACGTGGTATACCACATTTCTTAATTACTCTTGAAATGATGTTACGCAATGATTTCTTTGAAAGAATTTCATTTACATAACCGATTTCTTTCGGAACATACTGATTTACAAGCACACGACCCACAGAGGTATTTTCTACGAGATGTGTAATCTTGTTCCCTTCTGCATCAACATCTTCTACTACCACGCTTACCGGTGCATGAAGTGTCACGCGACCTTCGTTGTAGGCGATTTCAGCTTCTTCGGGACCATAGAATTTAAGTCCTTCTCCCTTATCTCCCTTACGTAATTTGGTGATATAGTACAAACCAAGCACCATGTCCTGTGAGGGCACTGTGATAGGCGCACCATTTGCTGGGTTAAGGATATTGTGTGCTCCAAGCATAAGCATTTGAGCCTCAAGAATCGCTTCATTTCCAAGTGGCAAGTGTACCGCCATCTGGTCACCGTCGAAGTCGGCATTGAATGCCGTACATGCGAGCGGATGGAGTTGAATTGCTTTACCCTCAATAAGTTTCGGCTGGAATGCCTGAATACCAAGACGGTGAAGTGTCGGGGCACGGTTAAGCAATACGGGATGTCCTTTCATTACGTGTTCCAAAATGTCCCATACCTCGGGCTTCTTCTGGTCTACCATCTTCTTCGCGCTCTTTACTGTCTTAACTGAGCCACGTTCGATAAGTTTACGAATAATGAAGGGTTTATACAACTCGGCAGCCATGTTTTTGGGGATACCGCACTCATGCATCTTAAGTTCAGGGCCTACAACGATTACCGAACGTGCTGAATAGTCAACACGTTTTCCGAGCAAATTCTGACGGAAACGACCTTGTTTACCCTTTAAGCTGTCACTTAATGATTTGAGCGGACGATTTGCTTCTGTCTTTACTGCCGATGACTTGCGTGAGTTATCAAGCAATGAGTCAACTGCTTCTTGAAGCATACGTTTTTCATTACGCAAAATCACATCCGGAGCCTTAATTTCAATAAGACGTTTCAAACGGTTGTTACGTATGATTACGCGACGATATAAATCGTTAAGGTCAGAAGTTGCGAAGCGACCTCCATCGAGAGGCACGAGAGGACGCAATTCCGGCGGAATTACAGGCACTGCCTGCAATATCATCCATTCTGGTTTATTGCGAGTGCGAGATGTGCGGAACGATTCAACAACTTGGAGGCGTTTGAGTGCCTCTGTCTTGCGCTGTTGTGATCCATCTTTGGCTGCTTGGTCGCGCAATTTGTATGATAAGCTATCGAGGTCGAGACGCTGAAGTAGCATATAGATTGCTTCAGCACCCATCTTTGCAATGAATTTTTCAGGATCGCTATCCTCGAGAGATTGATTCCCTTTGGGAAGTTTATCTAATATATCAAAATATTCTTCTTCCGTTAGAAGGTCATTAGTTTCTACACCTTCTACAACACCGGGTTGTACTACAACGTAACGTTCGTAGTAAATAACGGCATCAAGTTTCTTTGATGGTAGACCAAGGAGATATCCGATCTTGTTGGGGAGTGAACGGAAATACCATATGTGTGCAACGGGAACGACGAGTTTGATATGCCCCATGCGCTCGCGACGTACTTTCTTTTCTGTTACTTCTACACCGCAGCGATCACACACGATACCTTTATAGCGTATGCGTTTATATTTTCCGCAATGACATTCGTAGTCCTTTACCGGACCGAAAATGCGCTCACAGAAAAGACCGTCGCGTTCAGGTTTATACGTACGATAGTTGATGGTTTCCGGTTTTAGCACCTCTCCGCTTGAGTTCTCAAGAATTTCCTCGGGCGACGCAAGTCCGATGGTTATTTTTGAAAATCCGGATTTTGATTTATTATCTTTTTTAAAAGCCATATTCTGTAAAAAAGCTATTTATATTTTTTTTGAGGGAGCCCGGCAGAATGGATTTTACTACATTCTGCCCGGCATCTCTGATATGGTTATCGCTATGTTTGTCAAGTGGGGTATCACTCAAGCTTGATGCTTAGACCAAGACCGCGTAGCTCGTGGAGTAATACGTTGAGCGATTCGGGTATTCCTGCCGGTGGCATGGGGTCGCCCTTGACTATAGCTTCGTAGGCTTTTGAACGACCTGTGACATCGTCACTCTTTATTGTAAGTATTTCTTGGAGTATGTGTGATGCGCCAAATGCTTCAAGCGCCCAAACTTCCATCTCTCCGAAACGCTGACCTCCAAATTGCGCTTTACCACCAAGAGGTTGCTGTGTGATAAGTGAGTACGGACCGATTGAACGGGCGTGCATCTTATCTTCAACCATGTGACCGAGTTTAAGCATGTAAATCACACCTACTGTTGCCGGTTGGTCAAAACGTTCTCCGGTTCCACCATCATAAAGGTAAGTCTTACCATAGCGAGGCAAACCTGCTTTGTCGGTCCACTCATTGAGGTCATCGAGAGTTGCGCCATCGAAAATCGGAGTCGCAAATTTCTCGCCTAACTCGCGACCGGCCCAACCGAGAACGGTTTCGAAAATCTGACCAAGGTTCATACGCGAAGGCACACCAAGCGGGTTAAGAACGATATCTACTGGAGTACCATCTGCAAGGAACGGCATATCTTCCTGACGTACAATTCGAGATACTATACCCTTATTACCGTGACGTCCTGCCATCTTATCGCCGACGCTGATTTTGCGCTTTTTAGCAATGTAGACTTTTGCCATCTGCATGATGCCGGAGGGTAGTTCGTCTCCAATTGAAATATCAAATTTCTTGCGACGGAGCTCTGCATCCACCTCTTTTGATTTGCGCAAGTAGTTAGCAATGGTCTGACAGATAAGTTCATTGGTGTGTTCATCGTCAGTCCAATTACTCAATGAGATTGTGTCATATTCAATATCCTTGAGCGCTGCTGCGGTGAATTTTTGATCTTTTGCTATTATGTCGGTTCCCAAGAAATCTTTTACGCCAATTGATTTGCGTTTCTCGGTCAACTTCATAAGTTTTGACACGAGGATATCCTTGAGTTTGTCGAGCTTCTCTTCGTACTCTTCGTCAAGTTTAGGAAGCAACGCATTGGTAGCTTTGTTTTTCTTAGTCTTAACGGCACGTGAGAAGAGGTTTGTACCAATAACAACACCTTTAAGTGAGGGAGATGCTTTAAGTGAGGCATCTTTCACGTCACCGGCCTTATCTCCAAAGATTGCACGAAGCAATTTTTCTTCGGGGGTGGGGTCTGACTCTCCCTTTGGTGTAATCTTACCAATCATGATATCGCCGGGCACTACATGTGCTCCAATACGGATGATACCACGTTCGTCGAGATCTTTAGTCGCATCTTCGCTGAGGTTGGGGATATCGGATGTGAGTTCTTCCATGCCTCGCTTAGTTTCACGCACCTCGAGTGAATACTCGTCAACGTGAACAGAGGTCAAAATATCCTCTTTTACTACGCGCTCATTAAGCACAATAGCGTCCTCATAGTTGTAACCCTTCCAAGGCATGAATGCCACTTTAAGGTTGCGACCAAGCGCAAGCTCTCCATTCTCTGTTGAATATCCTTCGGTAAGAATATCACCCTTCTTGACACGCTGTCCCTTTTCGCATATCGGACGAAGGTCAATTGTGGTGCTTTGGTTGGTCTTGCGGAATTTCGGAATTGAATATTCTTTGACTGCACTTTCAAATGCAACAAATTCTTCCTCTTCCGTGCGGTCGTAACGAATACGTATACATGTTGCATCTACATATTCGATAACACCCTCTCCCTCGGCAGTAATCTGCGTACGAGAGTCACGAATTAGCTGACCTTCAAGTCCGGTTCCAACTATCGGGCTTTCTGAACGCATCAACGGAACTGCCTGACGCATCATGTTTGATCCCATGAGCGCACGGTTCGCGTCGTCATGCTCAAGGAACGGAATCAATGATGCCGCTATTGATGCAATCTGTGTGGGTGATACGTCCATCAATTCTACATCCTTCGGTGCTACAACGGGGAAGTCGGCATCAAGACGTGCCTTAACGCGCTCGCGGATAAATGTTCCATCTTCGTTGAGAGGTGCGTTGCCCTGGGCAATAACCTTTCCTTCTTCAACTTCTGCCGCGAGGTATACAACTTCATCGTTGTTAAGATTTACGCGTGCATCCTTAACCTTACGATAGGGAGTTTCTATAAATCCGAGGTCGTTGATTTTGGCGTAAACACAAAGAGATGAAATAAGACCAATGTTAGGTCCTTCTGGCGTTTCAATCGGACAAAGACGACCATAGTGAGTGTAGTGAACGTCACGAACTTCGAAGCCGGCACGCTCACGTGAAAGTCCACCGGGACCGAGTGCCGACATACGGCGTTTGTGAGTCATTTCTGCCAACGGATTGGTCTGGTCCATGAACTGCGACAACGCGTTTGTTCCGAAGAATGTATTGATTACCGATGAAATCGTCTTTGCATTGATAAGATCAATGGGGGTAAACACCTCATTGTCACGCACATTCATGCGCTCGCGGATTGTACGCGACATACGTGCCAACCCTACACCGAATTGGTTGTAAAGCTGCTCGCCAACTGTTCGTACACGACGATTACTTAGGTGGTCGATATCATCAACATCTGTCTTTGAGTTAATAAGCTCTATGAGATATTTGATAATCTCGATAATATCCTCTTTTGTGAGGACTTTTACCTCCATCGGAGTTGTGAGACCCAACTTCTTGTTTATTCGGTAGCGTCCCACCTCGCCAATATCATAACGCTTTTCTGAGAAGAATAGATTGGTTATGACTTCGCGTGCGCTGGCATCATCCGGTGGCTCAGCGTTACGCAATTGGCGATAGATATATTGAATAGCCTCCTTCTCTGAGTTGGAGGTATCTTTTTGCAATGTATTGAAAATAATCGAGTGGTCTGACGCATTGGCATCTTCCTTGTGTAGAAGTACGTTTTGTACACCGGCTTCGAGAATTGCTTCAATATGCTCTTCTTCAAGTACTGTTTCACGATCGATAACTATGTCGTTACGCTCAATTGAAACAACTTCACCGGTATCCTCATCTACAAAGTCCTCAACCCATGTGCGAAGTACACGAGCTGCAAGTTTTCTTCCTACTGCTTTTTTGAGATTTGTCTTATTGACCTTAATCTCCTCTGCCAATCCGAAGATCTCGATAATGTCCTTGTCGCTTTCCAAACCGATAGCACGCAACAATGTTGTCACGGGCAATTTCTTTTTACGGTCAATGTAAGCGTACATGACGTTATTGATGTCAGTAGCAAATTCTATCCATGAACCACGGAATGGAATGATTCGAGCTGAATATAATTTTGTACCATTAGCGTGTATGCTCTGTCCGAAGAACACACCCGGCGAACGATGCAACTGAGATACTACAACACGCTCAGCCCCATTGATGACAAACGTACCCTTTTCTGTCATATACGGAATCGGACCGAGATACACATCCTGTATTACGGTCGCAAAGTCCTCATGATCGGGGTCGGTACAATATAATTTCAACTTGGCTTTCAAGGGTACACTATATGTAAGGCCGCGGTCCAGACACTCCTCTATTGTATAGCGAGGTGGATCGATATAATAGTCCAAGAACTCAAGAACGAAGTTGTTGCGAGTGTCGGCTATTGGGAAGTTTTCCGCAAATACCTTATATAGGCCCTCGTTATTTCTTTTTTCCGGCGCTGTCTCCAATTGGAGAAAGTCGTGGAATGATTTTAATTGCACCTCAAGAAAATCAGGATAGGGTAGATGATTCTTTACAGATGCAAAATTTATACGGGGTTTTTCTTGTGATACTGACATCTATGTAATATTGCGTAGATTAGTGAACTTGAATTAATAATGAACACAATAAGGTTAAGAATCATCTTACGATGACTCTTAACCTAATCGCCTGATTATCAGGCAATATTATTTCAGTTCAACTTCAGCGCCAGCCTCTTTTAATGCATTTA
>CAYWXG010000030.1:0-28425 GCA_964462445.1 uncultured Barnesiella sp.
TGGAATCAGCCCTAATTTTTCAACCGCTCAAAAAATTTTAGCGGACAGTAATAATTGCCAATATTAATAATATTTTGTAATTTTGGACATTGGTATATCTAAAACAAGTTTTACCAAATAGCTCAATACTACTATCTCAACAATAACGTTTTTAACGATATGAGTTCATTTATCATCGAGGGAGGGAAAAAACTCTCCGGCACTATCGAGCCTCAAGGCGCAAAGAATGAAGCGCTACAAGTGATTAGCGCATGCTTACTTACCACACAGGATGTTACTATCGAAAACATTCCTGACATTATCGATGTGCGCAATCTTATCGGATTACTCGAAGCCATGGGGGTAAATGTGACTCGTAACTCAAAACATTGCTACACGTTCTGTGCCGCAAACATCAACACAGAGTACGTATATTCTCTCGACTTTATTGAGCGCTCGGCCAAACTACGTGGCTCTGTCCTTCTAATCGGGCCTTTATTGGCTCGGTTGGGTCGAGCATATTTCCCCAAACCAGGTGGCGACCAAATCGGACGTAGAAAAGTCGACACTCATATTCAAGGATTAATGGCTCTTGGTGCCACCGCCGAATATGATTTCGACATGGCGTCATATCGTCTCGAGGCTCCAAAGGGTGGACTAAAAGGGACATATATGCTACTTGATGAGGCCTCTGTCACCGGAACTGCCAACATTATTATGGCGGCTGCTCTTGCTCAAGGTGATACGACTATCTACAACGCAGCCTGCGAACCTTATTTGCAACAACTTTGCAAAATGCTATCGGCAATGGGCGTTAACATCAAAGGGATTGGTTCTAATCTCGTAACAGTTTCAGGTGCTACTAATATTACCGGCACTCGTCATCGCATTCTCCCCGACATGATTGAAGTAGGTTCTTTCATCGGACTGACAGCAATGACTCAATCATCGCTCACGATTCGCAACGTATCAATCGACAATCTCGGCATTATTCCAAGCAGCTTCCGCCGTCTTGGCATCAACGTTCAGCAACAAGGCGACGACCTTTATATCCCGGAACAAGACACATATGAAATAGAAACCGGTCTCGATGGGTCTATCCCCACTATTGCCGACGCTCCTTGGCCCGGACTTACTCCCGACTTGCTCAGCGTTATCCTCGTTGCTGCAACTCAATGTAAAGGAAGCCTTTTGATTCATCAAAAGATGTTTGAAAGCCGACTATTCTTCGTCGACCGACTCATAGATATGGGGGCACAAATCATACTATGCGATCCTCACCGTGCCGTTGTTGTCGGACTTGATCATCGATTCCCGCTTCGCGCCCATAGCATGTCGTCACCCGACATTCGAGCCGGTATTGCCCTTCTCATTGCTGCTATGTCGGCAAAAGGCACCTCTGTCATCGGGAACATCGAACAGATACAACGTGGCTATGAAGATATAGATATGCGCCTAAACGCTCTCGGCGCATCTATTATTACTCAAAGCTAACCCCTATTTGCATCATCTATTCCGCAGTTAAATAAGTGCCACGAATTTCAACTCTTAATTCGCGCTAAGTTGCTGTTCCCCTAAATCAATCACTGGGACTCCAGCTTCTTTTAATTCTTTGCCATATCGGAGTCGTCTACGTTTGTTGATATCTAAAGATAATACAATTGTATCTACATTCGCAATGTCATACAATGCCACCGGGTCACCATACCAACGCGATGTTACCAAACAATAGTCCGCTTTATCCAACTTTACCTCTTCGAATTGGGTAATCGCATGAGCAATGCGCATTGTCTTACACCCTAAATTAGCCACAGCATCTTTCGATAGCGATGTTGAGTCAAGCGGTAATATTTCCAACCGCGTTATTCCACGTGATGCAATATAATCACGATAACGATTGCTCCACGCAAGCGAATCGTAGGTATAGTTATGCCGTGGCGACGTGGTCAACATTTGCAACGTATCCCCTATATGTCGAGCTATGGTCGTAGCATTATGCGCTCTGACTACATACCCCTCTCCTTCGTTATAAATTGGGCGGGTTATTTCATACACTCCGATTGTAAATATCAGCGTAACTGCCGCAAGAACGGCATACATCTTGCGACGCAGATAAAACAACGCCAATAGAAATGCCAATGTCAAAAACATCGGAATGAGCAACCACCATTCAATATAAATATCATTGAGCGATGCATGAGGCAATTGCGACACCCCAACAATCAAATAATCAAACACAGAATAAACACCATTGAGCACCCACTCCAACCATGTCGATTCAAAGTCCAATAGCGATAATACAACATCCAACAATCCCCCGGCTATCATAATCGGTGAAACAAATATAATCGCGATGTTTGCCATAAGAAAATACACCGGAACGCTATGAAAGTGATATGCAACCAATGGGAAAGTTCCTAACGTAGCCGCAACAGTCGTTGTCAACCCTGTCCACAATATGTAAAAGCGCATATTGCGGTCGTAGACAGGGAGCAATAACGGACTAAATAAAACTATCGCCAATGTAGCCACAAATGATAATTGGAACCCCACATTCATCAACGATAACGGTGAAAAAATCAGTATCAGAATTGCCGCCAAACATAGTGCATTGAGCGATGAACGTGGACGGTCATAAATAAATGCCAACAGCACTGCCGTAGCCATTATTACTGAGCGACACACCGACGGAGACATTCCGGTAAATAGCGCGTAACCCCACAACACGGCTATCGTCAGCCACCACCGCAACCGTCGCCGCCCTACCACCGCAAGAGGGAACAGCATTATCGACACTAACACTACAATTACTGCTACATGTGCTCCACTCAACGCCAAAATGTGGGCAACTCCCGCTACCGCATATTCTTTTCTCCGCTCAGGAGTAAGAGCTGTTGTGTCGCCGGTCAAGATAGCGGCAACAAACACTGCGGTATTCTCATCCAATCCCGACGTAAAAATCTTATCTACGACTTGACTTCGCCAACGCTTCAAGAGGGTCATTATATTGTCACTATGCCCTACTACATCCAAATCCCCCTTAGGCACATAGCATCGTAACGAAATCCCTTTGTTGTTGTAATATTCCGACATGTCATCTTCAAGCGGGAGGTCGACTTCACGACTCGGAAGATTAAAAGTTCCGCTAAATCTCACAACATCTCCGGGCTCAACAATTATATCAAATGCCGGATAAGTCAGCACTACGGTAAAATCTCTCCCCGACTTTGGCTCAACATCAACATATATTTGCTGATTTTCGGCTTGCTGTGCCACTTCCCTCACGTATCCTTGCATTTCAACATTAGTTGGCACCTGAGCAAACTGTCGTGGCAGAACCATTGAAGTGGCAAACGCGCCAAGCGATATCGATAAGAAAATCTCCACCAAGACTCCCTTTTTCAGCATCACTGCCAACGCTGCAATTCCCAATGATCCTCCAACTAATATTATTGCGTCTACTTGGACATATCTACACAATAGTATCCCGCCAACTACGCCTATAAGTATCGGCAATAATGGGATATATGACAACGGAGGAGATGTAAATCGCATTAAATATTTCTGTTTACATTGTTGTCATCACCACAACAAAACTTAATACTCCAATTATCACCCATAGAATGATGGCAAGAAATAACGGTCGCACTCCCACCCTTTTCACTGTTGGCAACGACAAGCTTGCGCCTATAAAAAATAGTGTTACCACCAATAATTTCTTAGCAACATAAACTATTCCTTCTGTCAATCCGACCGGCAATCCTACATACGAATTTACTACCATTGCCAATACAAATAGCAGTATGAACCATGGGATTGAAAACTTGGCTGCATTTTTATCGCGGAACAAGAACATTGTGACAAATGCCAACGGAATTATCCACAACGCACGCGTACATTTCACTATAGTAGCCACTTCGCATGCACCTTCGCTATAAGCAGTACCGGCGCCAACCACCGACGATGTATCATGAATAGCGATTGCCGCCCATGTTCCGAATTGCTGATCGGTCATTTCAAAAAGATGCCCTAAAGGAGGGAACAAAAACAATGCTATGGCATTAAGTATAAATATCACCCCTAACGAAACTGCCATCTCCTCTTCGCTCGCACGAACCACCGGTCCGACTGCCGCAATTGCACTTCCTCCGCATATAGCCGTTCCGGCTGATATCAGATAGCTTGTCTTTCTATTAACATGCATCCAATAGCCTATAAATACACCAAACACCATGACGCAGATTACCGACGCTATCGTGAACGACATTCCTTGACCTCCCGATTTCAATGCTTCCGTAACACTCATCCCAAAGCCTAACCCTACTACGGATGCTTGCAGCAAATACTTTGAGCCTTTTTTATTGAACTTCGGGTATGGCTTCGGGAATAGGAAAGCAAAGAGCAAACCCACAAATAATGCTATCGGAGCGGTTACTGCCGGAATACCCAACTTGTCAAATGGGAATAAAATCAATAACACTATGGCTATATACAACACCTTTGCAAGCAACATTCTTTTTGATATGACACTTGCCCCAACTAATTCTCCCATGAAAATTTTTGAATATAGTGATTAAAGCAATACTTTATTCATTCCATATATTCCATGCAGCAAAGGCTTGGAGCAAAAGCATCTCAAGACCATTTTTTGTTTCAGCCCCATATTCTTTCGCCTTGCGCATAAACATTGTCACATCGGGATTATATAGCAAGTCGTAGCAAAGATGCTCTTTAGTCAAGCAATCGTAGGAAATATCCGGACATTCCTCTACATGAGGATACATTCCTAATGGCGTAGTATTTACAATTATCAAATTTTCAGCCATCACCTCCGGTGTCAACTCTTCATATGTTATAACCCCTTCTCGAGCCGACCGCGACACCAACGTCACCGTTATCCCCAAGTTTTCAAGCCCTCTAACCACCGCTTTAGAGGCGCCCCCTGTACCAAGAACAAGAGCCTTCTTTCGTCGTTCATTTAGCAAGGGAGAGATAGAATCCGTAAATCCGATAATATCTGAATTATATCCTTTAAATTTCAGCGAACCCTTATTGCGTATGATTTTTATCACATTAACTGCGCCAATTTTCGCAGCATCTTCATCCAATTCATTCAAATAAGGTATTACTTGCTCTTTATAGGGGATAGTCACATTCAATCCGGCAAGCGTAGGATACTCGCTGACAACTTCCATAAAGTCTCCGATGTCGGGAAGTTCAAAATTTAGATATCGAGCTTTAATCCCTTCTGCCTCAAACTTATGATTGAAATAGTTTTGAGAAAATGAATGAATTAGGGGAAATCCTATCAGACCATATATTTTTTCTTCGCTTATCATAATATTACTTCTTCTATGTTTCAATAATTGGCTCAACCGCAAATATACTAATTAGCGAGCGAAAAATATCAAGCTTGCTTGAATATTTTTCTACAGAGAGCAAAAGTATATTAGAGGTTCACCTCAAATATAGTAATTTTCAGCATAAAATTATTAATAAACTCACAAAATCTCGCCAATTTTTTGGTCGCATATATCAAAAAACTTACCTTTGCACCTATAATTATTTCGTAACAACAATACTTTCGAGACAGATAATCCAACACGCTATTTGCTATGACTAAAAACACTTCAACCAGCATATTTCAACGACGTATATGGGTCGTGATATTAGCCCTATCTATTGCTGTGGCGTGGGGGTGGGCATTTCCACTCCTTAAATTGGGATTCGACGAATTCGGCATCGCTCAGCATATGACCGCAAGCAAAATTCTGTTTGCCGGATTACGATTCGCCACTGCCGGAATAATTCTCTTAATTATAGCCGCCTCAACGGGCAAGAGTTTCAAAGTCAATACCTCGTGGGGCTGGGGCTACGTCGTTGCTTTTGCTCTACTGAACACTACGCTCCACTACACCTTCTTTTACATCGGGCTATCGAATAGCGCTGGTGCTCGTGCTGCTATTCTCAACTCCTTGGGCACTTTTATCCTCGTGCTATTGGCATGTATGGTATTCAAAAGCGACAAACTGACAACTAAGAAACTGACCGGGTGCCTTGTCGGCTTTGCCGGTATTCTCACCCTAAATATCGGGGGCGCAGAAAGCGGAAAATTCACGTTGGACGGCGATGGCATGATTATCATCAATACCATATGCACCGCAATGGCCGGACTACTAATTCGCAGCGTCAGTCGGCGCGTCGATATCTTTGTCGGCACCGGTTACGCTCTCACCATCGGTGGCGCACTTCTGATTATTCCGGGATTTGCTTTTGGAGGCTCTTTGCCAACTGTTACACTTTCCGGGATTTTAATATTGGCCACATTAATAGCAATCTCTGCAGCATGTTTCGCAATTTACAACAAACTAATCAGCTGCAACCCTGTAGGCAAAATTGCCATTTTCAATTCCTTGATTCCGATTGTCGGTGCAATTACTTCATGCCTCTGCTTGGGCGAGACTTTCTACTTTAAATACTTTATCTCAGCCTTCCTTGCAGCAGCCGGCATCTACATCATCAACCGTTCTAAATAGCTATAAGAAAATAGAGACCATTGACGCAAATCAACAGTCTCTAATGATTATTTATTGTGCTAAATTAGCGCTCGGCGCGAATCGGATTATTGAGGAAATCCTCATAGGCAAGAGCAATCCCCTCTGCAAGGTCGACCTTGTGGTGCCACCCCATTGCATGAATTTTGCTCACATCGAGCAACTTGCGCGGAGTGCCATTCGGGCGTGTTGAATCCCACAATATTTCACCATCATAGCCAACGACCTTTGCTACCATTTCTGTCAGTTGTCGTATCGTCACCTCGTGTCCGGTCCCCGCATTGACCGTCTCATTTCCCGAATAATTATTCATCAAGAAAACACAAAGATTGGCCAAGTCGTCGACATATAAAAACTCTCGCAACGGACTTCCATCTCCCCAGCAAGTAACCGTAGCCACACCTGCCTCTTTAGCCTCATGGAATCGACGTATCAATGCCGGCAACACGTGTGAATGTTCCGGGTGATAATTGTCGTTCGGTCCATATAAATTAGTCGGCATCACCGAAATGAAGTCAGTGCCATATTGGCGATTGAGATATTCGCAATATTTCAAGCCCGAAATTTTGGCAAGCGCATACGCCTCATTGGTCGGTTCGAGCGACGATGTCAGCAGACAATCCTCTCGCATCGGCTGTGGTGCCATGCGAGGATAGATACACGACGAGCCAAGGAATTGCAACTTACGACAGCCCGTGCGCCACGCAGCATTGATAACATTCATTTCAAGCATCATATTTTGATACATGAAATCAGCGAGAGCGCTACTGTTTGCCACAATGCCACCTACTTTTGCCGCTGCCAGAAACACATACTCCGGTCGATCTTCCTCAAAAAACTTTTCCACATCAGCTTGCCGACACAAATCAAGCTCCTTATGTGTGCGAGTTATTATGTTCGTGTAGCCTTGGCTTTCAAGTTCACGCACTATTGCTGAGCCCACCATACCACGATGGCCGGCAACATAAATTTTTGCATCTTTCGGCATCATAACGCAGAATCTCCCTCCAACTCGTCAAGTTTGCCACGCAAATAAAGTTTGCGTACAAATTTCATGTCATGCTCCACCATAATTCTTACAAGCTCCTCAAAAGAAGTCTTTGTAGGATTCCACCCCAACAGATTGCGGGCCTTTGTAGGATCGCCAAGCAACTGTTCCACTTCACACGGGCGGAAATATTTC
The DNA here is from genome assembly GCA_964462445.1 of uncultured Barnesiella sp. GTDB lineage: Bacteria > Bacteroidota > Bacteroidia > Bacteroidales > Muribaculaceae > JAGBWK01. The sequence goes on from CAYWXG010000030.1 coordinate 7,717, forward strand.
GGATCAACCTCAACGATTACTCGTCCTGTTGCCTTGTCGAAACCTTTCTCATCAACACCCTCACCTTTCCATTCCAAATCGATACCTACATGGCGGAAAGCAAGCGTAGCAAACTCGCGCACGGTGTGCATCTCCCCGGTTGCTATCACAAAGTCCTCAGGTGTGGGATGCTGCAATATCAGCCACATACATTCCACATAATCCTTGGCATAACCCCAGTCGCGACGTGCATCAAGATTGCCAAGATAAAGTCGGTCCTGAAATCCTTGCGCTATACGCGATGCCGCAATCGTGATTTTGCGCGTCACGAATGTTTCTCCGCGGCGCTCACTCTCATGGTTAAATAATATCCCATTCACTGCAAACATCCCATAGCTCTCGCGATAATTCTTCGTAATCCAGAAGCCATATTGCTTTGCTACACCATAGGGGGAACGAGGATAAAACGGTGTGGTCTCCTTCTGTGGCACTTCCTGCACCTTTCCATATAGTTCCGACGTAGATGCTTGATAAACCTTCGTCTTCTTTTCCATCCCCAATATTCTGACAGCTTCAAGCAATCGCAACGGGCCTATCGCATCGGCATCGGCGGTAAATTCCGGCACATCAAACGACACCTTAACATGACTTTGTGCCGCAAGATTATATATCTCATCGGGCTGAACGAGCTGAATAATCCTCACTAACGACGACGAATCCGTCATATCTCCCCAATGGAGATTGACCAAACGCGATTTTTTCATATCGCGCACCCACTCATCAAGATATAGATGCTCTATACGACCTGTATTAAACGACGACGAACGGCGCATTATACCATGCACCTCGTAACCCTTTTCTATTAGAAACTCTGCCAGATAACTACCATCTTGACCGGTAATACCGGTAATAAGTGCAACTTTTCTCATATATCAAAAATCTTGAAATATTCCTAATTAATAAAAAGCAATTATATTCTACAAAATTACACTTTTTTCTCAATATCCCAACAGTTACATCCCAATTTCTTTTCTCAAACCGACAGCATCCGCAGCAAATTATTCCTCAACGGGATATTGTGCGCTTCCAAACTACTACATCGGCCTCTATCGGATTCTATATTATGTATTATTAAAACGCAAGGAGGTCGGGGCGCTATGCTCAGACCTCCTGTGTTATTTTAATCCCGCTATCAGAACGGGAAGTTGATACCCAAATTCACGCTGGCATTCGACGACAAGGGTACTCCCTGCTTTGCCAACTTGGTGAATGTGCGGTCCATTCCGAGGAACAAGTTAAACCCTTTGGGATGGAAGTTAATCAACCAACCAAATCCTGTGCCGTAGGTGCCGGTTGCGACATTGACTCCGGCTGAGAATATTTTACATGGAGCTACGTTGGCCGACAAGCGGAATTCTGTGCTTGTATAATCTCCTTGGAAACGTGTGTTATTTAGCAAGCCAATAGTCAATTTTCTATAGAACGGCATTGAATAGCGAACTCCGACATTGAGGGTTGCGCCAAGCATTTTGGTGCGTGAACCGGAGTCTCCCATATCGTCAAGTTCATAGAGCGCAGAGATGTCATCTTTCAACTTATCCATTTCGTTGTCAAAACTGTTGGTGGCATCATCATTGACATTAAATGTATAGTCGGCAGTAGTGAATGTTTGGTCACCATTGGTCGATGCTACGATGTTTGAGTCCCATTGAATAAAACCAAGGTCGAGCACCGAGGCACTGAATTGCCAATCATCGTTAAGCGTATACACCGCACCGAGGTCGATAGCCGCGCCATAGCCTCCAATGCCGGCTCCATCGACATCAATACCATCTACATATTCATGACCCGTATTATTGTTCTTTGCGTGAGTGTAGAACGCGCCCTTTATACTTGATTGAACTGTCGCATTGGTTACCGCTGTCCATGCATTTTCGCCTAATGCCAACTGTGCTTTTTCAAATTCGGCATCTACATTTCCACCACCAACGAGGAATTTCAATGTAGCTCCGACACGCAAATGTTTGTTGATGTTTCTTGAATGTCCGAAGGCGACTTCTACGTAGGCATTAGCATGTGCATTAAAATCCGTGATATCGTATGTAGAGTTGGTTGCACCCTCCTTAGCCAATGAGAACAACGCTTTCGGGATTGTAGTATTTTCATTCACTCGCGCATTGATACCTATAGTGTTGTAACCACCGAGCCCTTTAAATCCCACACTTAAAATGTCTATTTTAAGATTCATTCCCAATGTGTTTTTATCTTCAAGATTACTCATCAACTCTTCAACGCTTACCATCGGATTGAGGAATGTGGTAGTTTTTCCATTGACATTGTAGAGCACGTCGGTCAGGTTAAGATTACCATTAAGCGCAACATTAAAATTGCCCAACGCAGGCATCGACACGTATTCATTTTCATTCCCGAATGCAGGATTGAGTTGATGACGATAGGTATATTCATCAACGAAATAGCCCGAATAAGTACCTTGGGCTGTAGCCACTATTGGCATTGCCAACATTGCTATTACTATATGTTTTACGATTGTTTTCATCGCGATTTTCTGCTTTTAATGTGTGCTTTTATAATTCCTTGATATAGCTACCTGAAACTTTCACTTTAATGTTCTTGAGCACAATGTTTTGAGTAGGCTTCAATGTAGCCTCGGAATCTCCGGCAACTGCTTTCGCCTCAAAACTAATACCATCGAGATGCTTTATCTCTCCTGTCACACGAATATTAATAGGCTTATTCTGAGCTTCTGCTTCAATCTCTGCTCCTTCAATATCTACATTATTGATTTTATTACCGTGAACATCGATTGGATATCCCACCAATTTAATTCCCACGGGGAGGTCGGTGGATACTTCTGCTGCGACTTCAAGCTCTTCAATAGCTATCGCATCTACATCTTCATCATTCCACCCATCGATAACATCTCGATAGACTATAACCGCACCGTTATTTAATGCCAACGGACAATAGAAAGTATATTCTCCGGTAGCTTTACCCAAATTCACGCCAACACGGAAATTTTCAACTTTCTGATCGGGGATACAGGGATTATCGAGCGTAACTCCTATCGACGATGGCAGACCGTTGCCACTGAGCACATCGCTTAGCGAAGTGAAAGCTACATGCGACGCATTTTCATAACCGGCATAATAAGCCACAGGTACTTTCGGAGATAGGCAATATTGTTGTGGCGCTACGCCATTCTCATATCCTATAGTAAAATATCCATTATCCAATGAATAATCCTGTTGGGGAGCCGACGGGCGATAGGCTGTCAATGTCAATCCTGTCTGTGCTACTACCTTATACGATGCAACCGGGTTATTGATTGATAAGTAGACTTGAGGATTGACAATACTAATATCTGTCCCCTCCTGATTAAGCACCGAGGGTAGGTCGTTCAACGAAATAGGGGCTATGTCGATATTTTCAAGAGGATAGTTTATACTTCCCGAGAAGCCCTCAATATCAACCTCGCTAAACGTACAATCCTTCACCAAAGTAACGGTATGTGGCAATGTGGCTACATCGTCGGTCTCTACGATTATTTTTCCGCCAACCACACTCACTTCATCCTCAAACAACATTGAGTGATTCCCGGCATCGAATTTTACTCCGGCCGCCTCAAGGTCGATTGATTCAATTCTCATGTCTAATTTTACGATATTGCTCTCAACCGGAACCGAGGCAACATAGAGTTGACCTGTCGCCGGGTCATAATTCCCGGGAGCATCTTTGATTGTCAACCCCTTGGGTATTTCAACCAATAAATCGCGATATTCTATATTGAGGTGCTCATCGAATTTCAACTCCTTCAACTCGAGCGACAATACCACTTCGAGATCGAGATTTATACGCGTTAATGCTGTAATATGATTGGTTATGTTGTAAAATTCATATTTAAATTTAGAACTATCCTCCGTCAATAAATACTCACCATGATAGCCTACATGTATATCAGGAAATTCGAGTTCAAGATACTTTTCGGTATGGTCGGCTTCGGGAGCATCGGCATGAATGTCTGGAATGCTTATTTCGTCGGAATTAAAATTGCCCTCCTCGATAATCACATATTCTCCATTTATGACTTTTATCCGGCTATCATCATCGAGGTCAAAAATATCGCTCAACACTATATCGTCGATATTTAATGGAAGTACGAGGTCCTTTACTTTTAGTTCCACAGTTGTATCGATATCTGATAAATCATACGAATCATCAATACAACCGGTGAGCATCACCGATAAAACAGCCGATGATGTCAGTAGGCTTCTGAATTTCATGTATATATTTTTTGAGGTTAATTATATTAGGTAATATCGATTGGATTTAATAATCAAATTAATTACGTTGCAATTTACACACAATTTAACAAATTCCCCTTTGAAATTTAGTTAATTTACGTTAAGCCGTTTTTAACCCCCTTGGGCGAAAATTTACAACCAATATTACCTGAGTTATTGGAAAAATGCGTAAATTTGCAATATTATGGTCGTGAGTAAAATTACGCTTCTGCGACAAATGCCCCTGCAATGAAATTTAGACGTGTTATAAAAATAGTTCGAGGTGTGGTGATGACTATGATAGTCCTCGCCATTATATTGCCTGCACTACTTTATGTGGCGCTCTCATTGTCTGTGGTACACAATGGTATTCGCGAAAAATGTGAAGATTTGCTTAGCGACAAATTAGGCGTGGAAGTCACTATTGGCGACCTCGGGATTCGTCCTTTCAACCGCGCATTGCTTCGCGATGTTACTTTAGTAAATGACGGCGATACAATTTTAATTGCGCAAAGATTAGGCACAGGTATCAATATATTCGAACTTTTAAAAGGGGAAATCGCATTTGACTATGCCGAATTGACAGGTGTCGACATTCGCCTGCGTAAGGACTCACCCGAAGCCCCTTTAAACATTCAGCCTATCATTAATGCGCTCTCGAAGAAAGAAAAAGACAAAGAGCCCACAAAATTCGACATTCGAATAAACACCGTTGTAGTGCGCAAGTCGACTATCAGTTACGATGTTGCATCGGTCGAGCATGCCGAGCCCGGTGTCTTTGATGCCAACCACATCAAGATAAGCAATCTACGAGCCGACCTCAGCCTGCCAAAACTGAGCAACGATAAATACATTGTCAACCTCAAACGATTAGCTTTCGTAGAGCAATCGGGGCTTGAGGTAACCGACATTCATTCTGCATTAAAATATTCCAAAGAACAAATCGGGTGGGGAAACATGGTAATAGAAATGCCAAACTCAAGAATTGAGCCCACTGATTTTAAAGAATCCTTATCTTCATTAGGGGGAATCGCAACCGGAATTTCCGACCGAAAGGTCAATATCGGCATCAAGCCGGGGAGCCACATTGCCCTTGCTGATATTGCGCCATTTGTTCCCGATTTGGCCGGCATCAATTCCACAATTAATTTCAATGTCGATATTTCAGCCAATCGTAACAACGTTAACCTCAACTCGTTTAATATCACCGACAACACCGGCGACTTTGTTTTGACACTTAGCAATGGTGTAGTAAATAACCCTCTCGACAGCGAACATTTTCACTATAAAATTGACGACGTATCTCTCAATATCGGCACCAAGCTACTTGCATTATTGCCCAACAATTCGTTAAAGCTACCCCAAAATGTCAAACTACCGCAAGGGATAAAACTTAAAGGAAACGCAGAGGGGAACTTACGTAGTGGACGTGCAAAAGTTGACGCCAACATCGACAACGGATACATGGTGGCTCAATTAGCCTACAAAAAAAACAAAAACAACCCACTATCTGCGAAATTCGACATCAAAGCAAAAAATATTAATCTAAAAGAGGCCCTCGGACACAACGAATTCGGAATGCTAAACGGCAACTTCAATGGAGAAGCAACCATTGCCGGCAAGAGGAGTAAAGCTCACATAGATGGCTCTGTAACCGACTTCACATTCCGCGGGCATAATTACTCCATTCTATCCACCAATCTCGACTATAAAGGAGGGGCTGTCGACGGCAAAATCTCTCTCTCAGATGATGCCGGAAAGATAAATCTTGACTTCGACGGTGAAACCACCCCCGGCAAAGAATTTTTCAATCTCTCAGCCAAAATTGAGAATGTTGATCTTTACAGCCTCAATCTCACCGACAAATATGAAGGGTATCTTCTCAATGCCAACATAGATGCAAATCTCAAAGGACTTCTTCCTGACCGAGCCGATGGGGTTGTTACTATTAGCAATCCAAGTCTGACATCATCAGATGGAAATTCTTTGGCATTTAACAACATTACAATAATCAGCAATGCGTCGGCACTACCTCGCAGTTTGCAACTAAAAAGCGACGTTATAAATGGTGACATTACAGGCGACTTCAGTTTTAGCTCACTATTGCCTACACTCTCCGACATCGCCCTTCAAGCTCTTCCAACTCTAACCGATACGAAAGCCGTAAAAGAGATTCGAAAAAAAGCCGACTTCAGCGGCAACGATTTCAATTTTAGCTTCACGCTCGACAATCTCGACAATATATCGGATTTCTTCCATCTGCCAATCTACGCTATTTATCCAATCGACATTGATGGCAATTTTGACGCCATTAATTCGCAAGCTTCATTAATTTTAGATGCCCCCTACCTGCGTCAAGGGGATAAATTAATCGAGGGCACACAGCTATCTATAGCTGTCGATGGCAACGAAGGCTCCGACCGTGTGGCCCTTAACACATCTTACCCTTCGAGAGACGGTGGCATGATAGCAATGACCTTTGCGTTGCAAGCCAACAACAATATTATAGACACCGACATAAATTGGAAAATTGACCGCGAACGCGACTATAGCGGTTCGGTCGCCATGTCTACTCTAATCGACAATAACGACGGGAACATCAATTCATATACCGACATACATCAATCAACTATCACATTCAACGATTCATCGTGGATTGTCTCTCCGGCTTTAATTGTCACCAACGGGCTCTCAAAAATCAACATTTCCGACTTCAACGTAAGCAAACATAATCAATTCGTTAAAATTGAAGGTGAAATATCTAACGACCCCGCCGATATACTGAAAATTGATGTCAAAAACCTCGACCTCGGTTATATTTTTGAATCTCTAAACATCAACAAAGTGCAACTCGGAGGTAGCGCAACCGGGGTAATTACAGGCACCGACTTGCTATCCGGAGCTCCGCGGTTATCTACCGATGGCATACACGTCACCGATATAAGCTACAACCGTTGCGTATTGGGGGATGCCGACGTACTCTCGTGGTGGGACAACGACACGAAAGCAGTTACTATTGATGGCACAATCCATCAGTTCAACGGCAAGACGGCAAAGGTGGAATGTAAAATATTCCCTTTGAGTTCTTCGCTCGATGTTGTTCTCAAAGCCAATGAAACTCCGGTTGGATTTATGGAGGAATACATGCAAGCGTTTGCTTCTGAAATCTCCGGATTGGGATCAGGCACGGCACATATCTACGGCACATTCTCCGATATCGACCTCGAAGGCGACATTTATGTCGAGGATATGAGGTTGAAATTAAATTTTACTAACACATATTATTCAACCTCCGACTCTATCAAAATAACCCCCGGAAAGATAACTTTGGAAGATGTCACTCTAAGCGACCCTTACGGGAATACAGCTCGCCTCGATGGCACTGTCTACCACACCTATTTCCGAGAACCGTCATTTGACTTTAATATTAGCGACGTACGCGAAATGTTGGTTTACAATGAATCGGCAACAGCCAATGCTGATTGGTATGGTAAAATATTTGTTAATGGAGGTGCAACTATCAAGGGGGAACCGGGAGTGGTCAAGATTGATGTAGAGGCTACAACTACCGCCGGGTCTACATTCTCTTTTGTGCTATCGGAACTTGAAATTGCCGATGATTATACATTCTTGACATTCCGCGATAAAGACGCACCAAAAGTGGAAGAAATTCAACTCGACGAGAGAATGGGTGCTGTAGAACGATTACGCGCTCTACTCAACAAAAAAGTTGACGAACAATTTTCCGACTATATAATAGAGCTACGTGTCAATATCACTCCGGAGGCCGAAGTAATATTAGTTATGGACCCCGTCGCCGGCGACCGTATTCGTTCTCATGGGCAGGGCAATATGCGCATGGTCTACACATCTGCCGACAACGACCTACGTATGTTTGGAGATTATACTCTCGAGCGTGGTACTTATAATTTTACATTGCAGGACATTATAATCAAAGACTTCATAATCAATTCCGGTAGTCAGATTGCATTTACCGGCGACCCACTGACCGCCCAACTCAACATTGAAGCCATATATTCACTCAATGCCAATCTTAGCGACCTTGACGAATCTTTCCTTCAAGATAAAGAGCTCAATCGCACAAACGTACCGGTACATGCTGTATTGAAAGTGAGAGGAGATATTCAACAACCCGAAATAAGTTTTGATTTAGCGTTCCCAACTTTGACCTCCGACACCTACCGCAAAGTACGTTCAATCGTAAGCACTGAAGAGATGATGAATCAACAAATCATCTACCTTCTCGCACTAAATAGATTTTATACCCCTGAGTACATGTCGACTTCAACGAAAGGAAACGAATTATTTTCCGTTGCATCTTCAACAATTTCCTCGCAGTTAAGCAACATTCTCGGTCATCTTAGCGATAAAGTTAGTGTTGCGCCCAATTTCCGTAGCGATCAAGGAAATTTCTCCGATATGGAAGTCGATGTTGCTCTCTCAAGCCGACTACTCAATAATAGGCTTCTCCTTAACGGCAATTTCGGTTATCGCGACAATATGATGAATTCCAACCAATTCATAGGCGATTTCCAAATTGAATATCTCCTCAACCGTTCCGGCTCTATACGTTTGAAAGCCTACAATGTCTACAATGACCAAAACTACTACCTTCGCACTGCGGAAACCACTCAAGGAGTAGGTGTAATGTTCAAAAAAGACTTCGATAACATGTTTTCATTCTTGCAACCATTGAAATCTAAAAAGGATAAATCAAAGCAAGATGTTAACCCCGATTCAAATAACGCAACAACACCGCAACACGAAGAATCTCAGAAAAAGGTTGGAGTACAGCACGACCGCACTCCATTCAAGCCGGAATCTACCGACTCGACTTCATCTTCTGTAGATTCTATCGCAACACCTCAGTTGCTACAATTCAACTCTAAATCATCAGATAACGAATAAATCAAATGAGCACTACCATACTTGGCATCGAATCATCATGCGACGACACTTCTGCAGCCGTAATTCGCGACGGCATTTTGTTGTCCAACGTCATTGCTTCTCAAAGCGTACATGAAGAATATGGTGGAGTTGTTCCGGAACTCGCATCGCGTGCCCACCAACAGAACATTGTGCCCGTTGTTGACACCGCTCTCAAACGTGCCGGCATCTCTGCTTCCGACCTTAATGCTATTGCTTTTACTCGTGGGCCGGGATTGCTCGGATCGCTACTCGTCGGCACTTCATTTGCTAAGGGGATGTCTTTAGGATTAAGAATTCCGATTGTTGATGTCAACCATCTTCACGGGCATGTCCTATCTCACTTCATTCGTCGTAATCCCGAAGATATCGTTCCAGAATATCCTTTCCTCTGCTTGCTCATTTCCGGAGGAAATTCACAGATTATTCTTGTAAAAAATTACAATGACATGGAGATTTTGGGGCGAACTATCGATGATGCTGCAGGTGAAGCTTTCGATAAATGTGCCAAAGTAATGGGTCTACCCTACCCCGGAGGGCCTCATATCGACCGACACGCAGCTAATGGCGACCCTCAAAAATTTAAGTTCGCAAAACCGCATATCGCCGGATTTGACTATAGTTTTAGCGGATTGAAAACTTCTTTTCTCTACACTCTGCGCGACAACGTTGCTGTCGACCCCGATTTTATTGCTAAAAACATCGACGACCTTGCAGCTTCTCTTCAGCGCACTATTATTGAAATTTTAATTGACAAACTTGATAAGGCTGTTAAAGCAACCGGCGTTAAGACTATCGCTATTGGTGGGGGAGTATCAGCCAACTCCGGTATTCGCGCCGCTGTTGCCGACTATTGCGAACGTCGTCGTTTAAAAGCATTCATTCCCGAACGCGTTTTCACTACTGATAACGCCGCAATGGTGGCAATTGCCGGCTATTTCAAATATCTCGACCAACAATTCTGCCCCTACGATGCTGCTCCTTTTGCACGCGTTGGTGTATAAACTATTTTCACGTGTTGTCATCCAATGATTTCCGTCGTAATTCCGACATATAATGTTGAGTCCTACATCGAGACATGCTTAAACTCGGTGCTATCCCAGCATGATGTCGAATTGGAAATTATCATTGTTGATGATGGTTCTACCGATACCACTTTCAACATTGTTAATAAATTTGCTACGCTTCACAACAATATCATCGTAGTGAGCCAAGCCAATGCCGGACCTTCAGCCGCGCGCAACACCGCTTTGAAATATTGCCACGGTGAGTGGATTGCGATGGTCGACGGCGATGATATTCTTGCCCCCGATGCTCTCAAAAAAATGCTTAATGTTGCCTCTTCCTACGACAACATTGATATAGTAATCGGAAAATACAAATCTTTCGATCAACATCTAAACATTTCTTCAAAAAGAAATTCTACAAGACCAATCTTTTTATCGGGGCGCGACGCTGTCGAAATAATGCTTTACCAAAATAAATTTACCGACAGCGTTATACCTTCTTCTTGGGGTAAATTATACCACCATTCCGTATGGAAAAATGCAACATACACCGAAGGGATCATATATGAGGATTTAAACATACTACCTCGTATTATCAACTCTACAGCCCGCATTGCTGTAATTAATGACGTTGTATATGGTTATCGTCGAAATCCGGATAGCCTTCTTCACACATTCTCCCCTCAGCGTTTTGATGCATTAAAAGCGACGGCTGAACTTTGCGACTATTTTTCCTACGACAAAGTTCTCTACAAGGCCGCTCAATCCCGAAGATTTAGTGCCGCGTTCAACCTTTGGTTACTTACCATTGTTAATTCTGCCGACATGCCTCAACAACTTGCACTATGCAAATCTATTGTTCGCGCTCTTGCCCGGTCGCAAATATTTGGTCGCAAAATAAGATTTAAAAATCGCATGGGAGCAATATTGCAGTATTTCCCTTTCATTCTTCAGTCCCCCCGATTTTGTAAAATATTTTTAGCAAAATGAAAACAGCCATAATAGCAATTGGCGACGAACTTCTGATTGGACAAGTCGTCGACACTAACTCCGGTTCAATTGCACGCATGATTGATCCTGCCGGTTGGAGCATCGAATGGGTAAAAGTGATTCACGATGATGCCGACGCCATTATTCAGGCCGTTGATGAAGCATTCGCCGTTGCCGATGTCGTTCTAACCACCGGAGGTCTTGGACCGACTAAAGATGATATCACCAAACTGACTTTATGTAAATATTTCGGGGGCGAACTTCGTCACAATCCCGAAGTACTTGAAAATATAAAAGAAATATTCCAACGCCGCGGCATCCAACTTAATGCATTAACAGAAGCTCAAGCCTTAGTACCCACTTCTTGCCGCGTAATACAAAATCGTGTTGGGACCGCTCCTATCATGTGGTTTGAGCGCAATGATGGCAAAGTTCTGGTATCTATGCCCGGAGTTCCGTTTGAAACCGTGCAAATGTTTCAAACCGAAGTTTTCCCTCAACTTCTAATGAAGTTTCACTCCAACGAACATATCGCCCATCGTTGCATCATTGTCGAAGGCTTGACTGAATCGAAAGTTGCAATGCAACTCAATGATTGGGAAGATGCGCTACCCGATTTCATTCATCTCGCATATCTTCCCAAACCGGGCATCATACGATTACGCCTCGACGGACATCATCCCGATAATAATCTACTTCAATCTACTTTAGATAAATTGCACGCTGAATTGTGCCAACGCTTCGCCGACAATCTGCTCGCCGACGCCGATTTAACACCTGAGGAAGCTTTACTCCTACGCTTGCGCGATAAAAAATACACCCTCGCAACGGCCGAAAGTTGCACCGGTGGAAATATAGCTCATCGCATCACCGCCATTGCCGGTTGTTCTGATTGCTACAATGGTTCTATAGTTTCCTATGCCAACGATGTCAAAATTAATATTCTTGGCGTCAAAAAGGAAAGCATTGAAGTTCATGGTGTTGTCAGCGAAGAAGTCGTAGCACAAATGGCTGAGGGGGCAAGAAATGCTATTGGCACTGACTGTGCGATTGCTACATCAGGTATCGCAGGCCCTTCCGGAGCCACCCCTAATAAACCGGTTGGCACTGTCTGCATTGCCATTGCAACCCCCGAGCGCACTATTGCCTCAACACACCATTTCCCGGGCACTCGCGACCGCGTTATCGACCGCGCATCAACCACGGCCCTAACGCTACTTGCAATGGCTCTCAAATAATTTTAATACTCTTAATTACATAGTAAAACTCCTCCTTTTTAGATAATTAAAAAGAAGGAGGGTACGCACTTTATCGTTGCTGATTATTCAATTAGCATTCTCCTGCCACATCGATGAAGATGCATCGGAAGGCATGCGCCAATCCCCTCGAGGAGATAGTCCAACACTTCCTACTTTGGGTCCGTCGGGCATACAAGAACGTTTAAATTGCTGATTGAAGAATCGACGGAAGAACACTTTTATCCACTTTGAGATTTCTGCATCTCGCCCGGGGAATGCCCGTTGGGCCAAATATTGAATCTTTTCTGGCTTAAAGCCATGTCGCAGTGTGTGATATAGGAAGAAATCGTGAAGTTCGTATGGTCCGACAAGGTCTTCTGTTCGCTGAGCAATCGTGCCATCAGCCGATGCCGGTGTAAGTTCCGGGCTTATTGGCGTATCGACTATATCATCTAATGCAACTCGTGCATTTTCATTATCAACAACATCAACAAAATATTTCACAAGATGACGCACCAATGTTTTGGGTACACCGGCATTAACTCCATACATTGACATGTGGTCACCATTATATGTTGCCCAACCAAGAGCAAGTTCCGACAAGTCGCCGGTGCCAAGCACCATACCGCCCACTTGATTAGCTATATCCATTAAAATTTGTGTGCGCTCGCGAGCCTGCGAATTTTCGTATGTTACATCTGTTACCGAGGGGTCATGGTCGATGTCTTTAAAATGCTGATTTACAGCATCTACTATAGATATTTCACGAATAGTTATACCCAATGAGCGCATTAGCGTCAAAGCATTGTTGTAGGTGCGACCTGTCGTTCCAAATCCCGGCATTGTGACGCCAATGATTCCTTTGCAATCGAGTTGCAAACGATTGAAAGTTTTAACAGCGATAAGTAGTGCCAATGTCGAATCAAGTCCTCCCGAAATACCCACAACAAGTTGCTTTGTGTGTGTGACTTCAAGTCGTTGCGCAAGCCCCGCAACCTGAATGTTGATTATTTCATTGCACCTTTCTTCCATATCATCAACTGACGACGGCACAAACGGCATTGGATTGATTTCACGCAAAAGTTCGCAATTTGTGTTGCTTTCAACATCGACTGTGACTATATTATAACTAACATTCACCTCTCGAGTTGCAGTGTCGCCCCAAGTCGTAGTGAGGGTTCGTTCTCGGCGCAAAAATTCAATATCTATATCTGTAGCCACTACTTGTGCTTCAGATTGCCACCTTACCCCCTCTTTCAAAAGCTTACCATTTTCTGCGATAATAGCTTTCCCATCAAACACTAAATCGGTCGACGACTCCCCATACCCGGCTCCGGCGTAGACATAGGCTGACATACAACGCGCCGACTGTTGCGTTATCAAATTTTTTAAATATGAATATTTGCCTATAATATCATCGGAAGCCGACAAGTTCAGTACCACATCGGCACCTGCAAGGGAATGACGAGAGGATGGAGGAACAGCCGTCCATAAATCTTCACATATCTCAACTGCCACTTTTACTCCGTTTATTTCAATCAACTGATTGCGACCAAAGGGCACATCTTTAAAGCGACCTACTGCAATCGTCGACAATGAATCATCGGCCGGATGCCACCAACGTCGCTCAGAAAATTCGCAATTGTTCGGTATATATGACTTCGGAATTGCGGCTACAACCTTGCCGCCTACTATTACCACAGCACAATTATATTGACGGCAACCGACTATTATCGGCGCTCCTACAACAGCTACAATATTCAAATTAGCTATTCTGTCTGCCAGCTGCTCCAACGATGTCACAACGCGATCTACCAATAAGGTATTATGAAATAAGTCGGCACATGTATAACCGGTTATCGACATTTCCGGGGTGACTACTACCTCAGCTCCCATTGATGCCGCCTTTTCCACTACTTCGACTATTGCCGATACATTACTATTGCAATCCGCCACCTTTACCTTTGGGACTGCTGCCGACACTCTAAAATAACCGTAATCAGTCATATCGATGAATTCTTTACTCGGAGCTTTTTTTCAATTCTGAGCTCTTCGTTGCGAAATTACGCAATTATTTTGATAAATTTGCAAAAATAAAACCAAACATTTAAAACCGGCTCGGCACTATGCCTTGAAATGCAACCATTACATAGTAATAACTATCTAAATTAGATTAACGCCGAGACTACTTAGGAATACTCTTAAAAGCTTAACAACTCCGGTAAAATCCGAGTTACTGCGACTTTATAGCAGAAACGAAAATAAATTCACCAAAAAAGACGAAAAAATTTGGTTAATTGAGAAAAAATCAGTTACTTTGCACACTGTTTTGTGGCTCATCCTGAAAGCATGAGAGAAATGATGCGCTCTTATGTGATATGAGACTGAGATGGCGGCCACGAAGCGCAATAGAAAAATAACGAATCAAAATAGATAAATTTATTAACAGCCATGTCAAAGATTTGTCAAATTACAGGCAAAAAAGCGATTACCGGCAATAACGTGTCGCACTCTAAGCGTCGCACTAAACGTCGCTTCAATGTCAATCTTTTCAACAAGAAATTTTATTGGGTTGAACAAGATGTTTGGATTTCGCTCACCATCTCAGCCGCAGGATTGCGCACAATCAACAAATTAGGTCTTGACGCTGCTCTCAAGCACGCTGCAAGCAAAGGTTACATCACTGAAATTAAATACATAGAATTCTAATAATATGGCAAAGAAAGCTAAAGGTAATCGCGTGCAAGTTATTCTCGAATGCACTGAGCACAAGGCAAGTGGTATGCCCGGCACTTCACGCTATATCACTACCAAAAACCGCAAGAACACTACTGAGCGTCTTGAGCTCAAAAAATATAACCCCATCCTCAAGAAGGTAACCGTACATAAAGAAATCAAATAATACGATTAGGATATGGCAAAGAAAACAGTCGCCTCTCTTCAAAAAGGTGAAGGTCGCACATACAGCAAAGTTATCAAAATGGTAAAGTCACCCAAAACCGGTGCTTACATGTTTAAGGAAGAAATGGTGCCTAACGACGCCGTTAAGGATGCCCTTAAATAATCTTACTGACAAATTTTTAGCCTCTTTTGAATCGAGGCTGTTACGTAATATACTAAGAGACTGTGTCAAAATAATAATTTGACACAGTCTCTTGTTTAATTTTATATTTGCTACGCACATCTTTATTCACTATCTTTGCACACGGATAATCAATTATTCCGTATCTAACTGATACACAAATAGCGAATGCTACGGTAGATGGTTGTTGGTAACGATTTGGCGACTTCAAGATTGCACCAATCCACTGCATTATGCTTTACATAAAACAGGCTACACCTCGGCATAAATAAAACAAGTTTTATTCTGCTCTCCGTTTGCACTGTCTTTGTCAAACAACTCTGATACAAAAGTAGCCAAATTCCTTGATTGTGCAAAGAGTTTGGCTACCTTTATTTGTGTATTTTTACTTATAATATAGATTGAATACTTATTAAATATCTAAGACACATACTAATACGTTGATATGGTGCCAAAAGAGGATTTGAAGCACTTAAAATAACTTGCATATAATTCATCATAATATTTTGATTCTTGGAGGCTAATGCAAGCATTGATTTAGAATATTCAAGCCATATTTGATACTGTTGCTCTGTTAAAGAATTCTGCATCAAATTTAGTCCTTGATTAATAACATTTTGGATACCTACATTACTCATTGTTCTCTCCTTTCTTTTTAGAACTTAATTTTTGTAGTTCTTCTTTACTTAAAATCTCATTAGAATTAATTACCGCTTCTGCTGCTTGCTTTGACAACTTATTTTGCCATCTGAAACCTAAATTAACGCCAAATAATTCTAATTTATCAAATAAGGGAAGTACTAATAGTATTAAATATAAGATAAAAACAAGGTTGTCACCATTAAAATCTGAAAAGAAAGTAAAATGGGTGCATTCTGGATATTTACGAACGATATAAATCGTAGATGCAACTAAAATTATAACATACCATAGTTTCTGTATTGTGACAGTAAGATTATCTAAGAATTTTCCAAAAGCAAAACTCTCTTTACTCTTATATATACAAGTACCTATGATTCCCAATAATAGACCTATTATAAGACCTATGATAAATATTTTAACATCAAAACCACTCATTGTTTAACACTCATAAAGATTATATTCTGATTATTTATTCTAAATCACAACTTGTACAATCACACTCAATAATATAATTATCAAAGATGTAAATATGTTCGTTTAATTGGGGTGTTGTGGAACTGATAATAGGAGATCCATTAAAATCAGAACAAGTATCTTCAATAATATCATCCTGATAATCTGTGTAATCTAATTTATTAAAGGCATTCAATAATTCATCAGAAAACCCAGCCTCCTTCAAAGATTCATTTATTGTTTTCATCTTCTGGCTTGTTTTAATGGGATATTTATGGGAGCAGCATTTCTTATAATACAATAATTGTTTGAAACAAAAATTTTAACAATTGCAGTATTTTCAAACAACCAATAGAACATTGCCCACATTCTTCTCATTGCTCGATCTAAACCTTCAATAGATTCAGAATGTGTGATTTTAAGTTTACATACATTCCAAGCTATATCTCTGTTAATAGCATGACCATGACTCTTCCAGTTACTATGACTACATAATAAATTTGCTATTTCATTTGCGCGCGCTATTTTTTCTTGTTCTTCAACAATTTTCCCTGTAGAAGAATGTTTATTCCAAGAGCTAAACTTGTATTTGATTAAAAAATCTTTTACCATATCTATAGAGTACTTACTGGCACTTTGTGCCAATCCTATATCTCTGGCATCCATATTTTTTAATAGTTGGATGTCGGTCCAATCGGGTTGTTTATTTTGCTTTAACTTTTCTTCTCCTCTAATGCGAATACCTTCCAATGCGACTAATATAGATTGGGCAGGAACAAAACGTCCTTCTTTATTCGGAATTTGAGGATCTATAGGACCAAATTTAGACTGCGATGACATTATTATCTCATCACCTGACATTATAAAAATTGTTCCGGCACTCATTGCCATATTCAGAACAATGAAGTTTACTTTATCAAAACGTGGTCTTAATACATTTACAAAACTATTTACCTGATTTGCTGATCCACCTGGTGTTACTAAAACAATATCAATTTCCTTGTTTTCATTCGGGACAGAAGATATCATTTCAGTAAATGGCAATTCGTCTGTTCCATCGATGGAGTTATTTATATTATTATGAACAACATTGGATACATAACAAACAATTGGATTTCCTCTCACAGCTTGTATTTCCGATATGCTTCTTCTAATTTCTCCAAGAATATCTAAATTATTATATTGATAGCCTATTAAACTTTCAAATTCTCTGCCATCTTGCATAACATCAAGCAAAGAACTTGAAACTTTTATTCCTATTGGATTCATAATTATATGTATTTATGATAAACGTTCGATTTCCAATTGAATTTGCTCAATCACTTCTTTGTTTGCAATTTCTCCATCTAAACTAAAAACGACAAAG
This sequence comes from uncultured Barnesiella sp., assembly GCA_964462445.1. Taxonomy (GTDB): domain Bacteria; phylum Bacteroidota; class Bacteroidia; order Bacteroidales; family Muribaculaceae; genus JAGBWK01. The sequence continues at coordinate 25,722 of CAYWXG010000030.1, forward strand.
ACATTGCCACCATATTGTTCTTTGAAAGATTCAAAGCTTGCTTTCATTCTTTCAGTTAATGAATAGCTACCAAAATTAGCACTTGCTGTAATCGGTTTGATTTGAATGCCAATGGATGATGCATTGCCAACCTTTGCAACATAATCAATATCACCTGCATGATCTAATTCAGGATCACTTTCTTCAAATACCACATCTGGGAAGAGCTTGGCTAATCCATCGTTTATGACAGATTTTTCACGCAAATATCCATCGTAAGTTCTATTGATGGTGAGATTATAGATATAATCAATGCAATCTTGCTCCGTCAATTCTCTAAAAGCGCTTTCCCACTCAGGAATAACTATCTCCGTAATCTTGGCATACAATCGTTCCCCCAATTCGCGTAAACTTTCATTGGTTATTTTGGTGGGTTTCTTCCCTGATGTATGGGCATTTAAGAAATACCACTGCTCCCATTCCTCAAAAGAATTCGGTTGACACTCCCTAATCAATGCCATAACAGCTCCAACTTTATTGGGGCGAGACAGCTGATATGTTTGACAAGCGTAATTTAAGACACGCTCCTTCTTTCCAAAATTCATTGAATACTTATCCATATGCTTATACATTTATTAGTTTTTCAAATTTAGCTTTATATTTAAAGTCTATTGAATAGTCAACATCTGCAAGTCCATTCTTCAACATGTGTGCATTTATAAATGTCTTATTATCTAAATATAAATAGCATAATAACGTATTTTCAGAGTCATACTTTACCGAATCATATTTTAGAAAAACCTTTCTGCCCTTAGTTTTCTCCATAAGAAATCTTGTAGCGTTCCCATTTACAGAAGGTTTCTCTTTTATTCCAATCAGTCTAATTGTTAACCCATTACTAAGTATAACAGTATTTGGAGAAAGAACACTCTTTACGGAATAATATTCTTCACGTTCCTTGCTATCCTTATCTATTTTTGAACCAAATTGGAGCTTCTTTACATCAATTTTACTTTCCATTTTATGTGGGTCATTAAACACATAAGGTAATGTGTTTAGTTTTTCTTCTTTGTTAATTATAGAAGAATCTACTTTATACAGACAAGTTGAGTTATTAAACAGACGAACATTATCAACTTTTTGCTTATAGTAATCCACAAAATCAGGATTTATTTCATATCCAATGGAATTCCTCTGAAGGTTTCGTGCTGCTAAAGCGGTTGTTCCACTGCCCATAAAAGGGTCAAAAACGGTTTCTCCAGCAAAAGAAAACATCTTAATCAAACGATGAGGTAGTTCTTCCGGGAATACAGCAATATGACCATCTTGTTTTGCTCCTCCAAAAGTCCAATGAGAAGCGAAATATGTATTCCACTCTTCTTTTGTCATTTCGGACGATTTCTTTTGTTCTAATGAAGGAACAGGTGCTTTGCCTTGTTTCTTAAAAATGAGAATAAACTCATAATCTATTTTCAGGATACCATTTCTTGGATACGGGAAACTACCCATAACAGCACCTCCTCCTGTCGTATTCATTGTTGTCTGCTTTTGCCAGATAATAGCTCCCATATAATCCATACCTAATGTTTCACAAAAACGGATTATTTCTGTTCTGATAGGAATAACCTTATAACGACCATAATATACGGAGCGGGCAAATTGGTCACCAATATTAATGCACAAACGGCAGCCATCATGTAATATGCGATTACACTCAGACCAAACCATATTAAGATTATTTATATAACCTTCATAACTATCATGAAACCCAATCTGATTATCATTACCATAATCCTTTAGTTGCCAATAAGGAGGCGATGTTATAATAAGATGAACAGATTTATCTGGTATTAAAGACAGATTTCTGCTATCTCCTGTAACAAGTGTATGTTTAGTATTTATTTCCATATCTTGACATCGTAATTAATCTCAATGCTTTATCAGCCACTTCATTTTCATTGTCAATTATAGCATTAACTTTATCTGCAATCCATAGACTCAACAGTTCCTCTTGTTCAATGCTTAAAAGATGAGAAAGCAACAAGACTTGCTCTCTTTTTACATTTCTATCTCCACGCTCAATTCGACTATACATTGGTACATCAATATGAAGAGCTGTTGCTAATTCTTTTTGCAACAATCCTTTTTCTTCTCTTGCTGTTTTAATTCGTTGAGCAAACATCATAACAATATGATTTGTCATTATTTGGCAAATGTAATCAAAATAATCCGTATTGAGGTTGTTATAATACAACTTTTTGCATTTAGGTTTGTTTTTTCTTAATTCTACCGACTTCGGAGGGAGAAGTTTGCGGAATGCGGCAAGGTTTTCGGGAGTAACCCGAAAGGTTTTGAGTTACTCAAAACATACCTTGCTGTGTTCAGAAGAACACAAGCCTAATGTTTCATTCGTGGTTTGTAAATGGTGAAACTGCCATAGCATAGGCAAACAATATGGCAGTTTGTCAAGTTTGTAGGCAACAAGGCTGTATAGCTCGCATGTGTGCCTGCCGTATAGCCGACAGGTCAGCAAGCCGACCGGTCTGTGGCAAATAATGAATTGTGGGTTCTTGTTTCTTTGCGTTACCGCGAAGAAATGCTGCACTCGCTGTGAAATATCAAAGCAAGCTTTGTATATCTCGCTCGCTTGCTGTTTCTTTGAGGGAGGGCTTCTTCCTCCTAAAAAGGAAATGGATAGCAAAGCAATCAATTCTCTACTATCCGT
>CAYWXG010000031.1:0-28392 GCA_964462445.1 uncultured Barnesiella sp.
TATTGATTGTAAGTCAATTAAAATTTAACTAAAAATCAGTGACGAAGTCAGGAAATGCCAAAAATGGTGGGAAGGGGGTATTTAGCGTAGTATATTTGGCGAGGGGTGTAACATTTTGGTGCATTTTTGATGTCAGTGGGTTGTAATTTAGTATAAAAATTAGGACATTTACATTTTTACATTTTTTCGAGGGGTTTGCTTGTCCGGGGATACGACAATACGCTTCGCTTTCGCGTCTGCCAGACGCAAAACGGATGATTGATTTCCTTTCCTGGGTTTGAGAGAGGTATCCCTCGGTTACTCATATCGCTTCGCTTTCACATCCATTCGGACGATTTGAGGAGGAAAGACCCAAAGGGGCAAAAAGGAGAAAGGGTGCTTAAGACCAATAGGGTCTATAAGGTTTCCAAGGACGTTAAGGACTATAAGGGCGAGATGGAGTAAGGGAGTAAAAGCTAAATGTCCAAAAGAGAGGGAAGGGATTTATTGGGATGATGTTGAAAGTGGCGGGGGGGGAAGTGGCGAGGGAAGCGGTGGGGGATTAGTCGAAGACGTGGTCAAAGCTTTCTTCTACAACCTCTTCTTCATATTCACCGTAATCCTCAGTTTCACAAAGGTCGATATTGGGGAATACAAATCTACTCGACTGATTGTAGGGCAATTTTGGGTCGTTGTAGACTTTACGGATATATTTTCCATAAATTGGCAATGCCATTTCTGCACCTTGACCGTCGGCCATTCTGTTGAAGTGGATATAGCGTTCTTCACCACCTACCCATACACCGGAAACGAGGTCGGGGGTAAATCCCATGAACCAACCGTCGGAGTTGGAGTTTGTAGTACCGGTCTTACCTCCCATTTCGGCGGTCAGGTTGTAGGGGGCACGACGCAATCGATTACCGGTGCCGGAATCTACGACATTCAGCAAAATAGACAAGATTTTGTAGTATCCTTTTTCGGACAATACTTGATTGTGTCGCGAGTGGAATTCGGAAATAGTATTTCCGTTTGAGTCGGCGATGGCTGTAACAAACATTGGCTCGACGTGCATACCTTTGTTGGCGAAAGCCGAGTAAGCGCCCACCATTTCTTTAACGGAAATCTCGCAAGGACCGAGACAGAGAGAGAGAACGGGGTCGATTTTATTTGTTATACCAAAGTTGTGCATATATCTGACGAGAGTGGCGGGTTTTAATGCCGCCATCAATCGGGCTGAAATCCAGTTGTTAGAATTCGTCAATGCCCAACGCAAAGTGACCATTTCTCCTACGTGAGAATTACCGGAGTTGCGAGGTTCCCACGGGCGTCCCGACTCGTCGTAGATAGTAGGTTGTTCATTGAGGAATTCATCACAGGGGGTATAACCTTCATCCATCGCATAAGCGTAGAGGAAAGGCTTGATAGTAGAACCGACTTGACGTCGACCGGTAGAAACCATATCGTATTGGAAGAATCGGAAATTGGGACCACCGACATAGGCTTTAACATAACCGTTCACGGGGTCCATGGACATGAAACCGGTGCGAAGGAAGTGCTTGTGGTAGAGCACGGAGTCGCGAGGTGACATTATGGTGTCGGTCCAACCGCTGGGGTCGTTGTAGGTGAACACGGTCATCGGAATGGGTGTGTTAAACTCTTTTTCTATTTGCTCTTTAGAGGCGTTATTTAGCTTTAGAATGCGCATACGTTCCGTTTGATTAATCGCTTGCTCAATCTGTTTATTGAGTTGAGCCTGCGACAATTCCTCGCGATTGGTGGTGTAGGGTGCGCCTTTTACCCCTTTTTTCTCGCGGAAGAAACGTCTTTGCAAATCGGACATATGTTCGTGTACTGCTTCTTCGGCATAACGTTGCATGCGGGAATCGATTGTAGTGTAAATGCGCAGACCGTCGGTGTAGAGATTGTATTTCGAGCCGTCGGGCTTAGGATTTTTTTCAATCCAGCCAAACAAGGGGTTGTCGGCCCAAGCGATAGAGTCGTCGACAAATTTTTGTTTCTGCCAAGTGGCATAGTTGGAGCGAACGGGCTCTTTAGCGGTCATCATGCGACGCAATTCCTCACGGAAATATGGTGCGATGCCTGATTTATGGTCAATCTTATGGAATTTAAGTCCAAGAGGTAGTTGTTTGAGCGAATCGGCCTGCTCCCGTGTGATTTTTTCCGCTTTTACCATCTGCTCAAAAACTACATTTCTACGCGAAGATGCTCTTTCGGGGAATCTGACGGGGTTGTAGTAGGAAGGGTTTTTCAACATACCGACGAGCAAAGCCGCTTCGTGGAGTTGCAGGTCGTTGGCCTCTTTGCTGAAATATATATTAGCTGCCGAGCGAATTCCTTTGGCTTCGTAAAGGAAATCAAACTGATTGAGATATAGTTTAATAATTTCTTCTTTAGAATATAGGCGCTCGAGTTTGACAGCAAGAACCCATTCTTCGAGTTTCTGACGAAGTCGCGAAGCGGAATCCTTGGCGGGTTCGGTGGTGTAAAGCAATTTGACAAGTTGCAGGGTGATAGTGGAGATCTTGTCGTCCACCATATTGGATTTAAGCAAGGCGCGAATATCGGCGCTGTATTGCTTAGTGAATTGAGTATCTTCGGTAGCGATAAGTGCGTCGATAAGGCAAGGGGCAATATCTTCATAGTCGGCATACAGTCGATTGCTGCTACTTGTAAAAAATCTACCCATTTCTTCCCCATCGGCAGTATAAATAACCGTAGCATATTGGTCAATGGGATTCTTAAGGTCGTCAATATCGGGCATGTCGCCGACAGCATGAGAAAGAATGCCTTCGAGAATATTGATTGTAGAGTTTGCGTTTACACTATCTTCTTTGGATTCAGCTTTCGAGCAAGAGGTCACTGCAAATACACCTGCTATAGCAAGCATACTTTTAAATAAATACTTAACTATCATTGTAAATTTGAAATCAATTCGCTCATATCTCTTTGTAAGAGATGTTTACTACGGCTATATTATTGATAATAAAATGTTTAACCGGGTAACGGCGCATTTTAATAATATACCCCGAACTTTTAATGAATAAATATACCGATAGGAAAGCGCAAAAAGTCGTAAAAGATATTGTAGATATGTAAAATTTGATTAATTTTGCGAAGTGTAAACATCTCTTACAAAGAGATGTGCTATCAAGCGATCACTTATATTAGGTCAAAATCAGGCAATTGCGCCATTGCGATAGTAAAACCACATCCTATCCGATGAAACAAATGCTTGATTCTTTTTTTAACTATTTGATTGACTATATATAACACAAGGTCTCCGGGTGGAGACCTTGTGTTATGGTGATTGAATGTAGATGTAATCTTCTATCGGAAATCGAGGGATTGCTTCTGCAACAATGCTACCGACTATTGGCTTATTAAACCCTTTTTGCCGGGTATCCTACTTTTTCAATTCATTAGAGAATGAGTAGGGGCGAGAGTCGAGAGAAGTGCCTCGCTCTACGTTGGGCGCAGCATCGAGTTTGAAGTCGATGACAGCTCCGTTGAGAAGTTGGTCGTAGCCAACGTAGTTTTTATCGTTGACTTGTCCATTGATATGCATTGATTGAATATAGCGATTTTTGTCGCTATTTTCAGGGGCATTGATTGTTATCGTATTGCCGTTTTCAAGGTTAATTTTCATTTTCTTGAAATAAGGTGTACCCAATGCATACTCTCCTCCCGCGGGGTTAACAGGATAAAATCCCATTGATGAGAATATGTACCATGCCGAAGTCTGTCCGTTGTCCTCGTCGCCACAATAACCGTCGGGATTTGCAGAATACAAGCGGTTCATCACCTCACGAATCCAATATTGCGCTTTCCATGGCTGTCCGGAGTAGTCGTAGAGATAAATCATGTGTTGGATGGGCTGATTGCCGTGGGCATAATTCCCCATGTTCATAATTTGCATTTCGCGGATTTCATGGATTACAATACCATAGTAGCTTGCGTCGAACACCGGCGGAAGCACAAACACCGAGTCCATCATTTCATTAAACTTGTCATCACCACCCATAAGGTTGATAAGCCCCTGAGGGTCGTGGAACACCGACCATGTGTAGTGCCATGAGTTTCCTTCGGTAAATGCGTCACCCCATTTCAACGGGTTGAACGGAGCTTGGAATGAGCCATCTTCATTGCGTCCACGCATCAAATTATGCTCCTTGTCAAATACGTTGGCATAATTCATTGCACGTTTGCCATATACTTCATACTCCTTTTTAGGACGATTAAGAGCTTTACCAAGTTGATATATACACCAGTCGTCGTAGGCATATTCAAGAGTGCGCGCTGCGCTCTCATTGATTCCTACATTATAGGGTACGTATCCCAATTTATTGTAGTATTCATGTCCTAAACGTCCGGTAGATTTGATGGTGGGGTGAACATTGTTCGCGCCATGGGTGACGGTCTCCCATAGTGTTTGGGCATCTTCAGCCGTTGTAAGACCTTTGAAATAAGCGTCGGCAACTACCGATGCCGAGTTATTACCTATCATGCAGTCGCGATGTCCGGGGCTTGACCATTCGGGGAGGAACCCACTTTCTCTATACACGTTGGCCCAGCCGGCTTGCATCTTTTCACCCATCGAAGGATAGACGAGGTTGACAAGCGGAAACAATGAGCGGAACGTGTCCCAAAATCCTGTACCGGTGAATAGGTATCCATCGTGGATTTTGCCATCGTAGGGGCTGTAGTGCTTTATATTGTTGTCGGCATCATATTCATAGAGCATGTGGGGGAACAACAACGCGCGATAGAGACATGAATAGAATGTGCGAATATTATCGATATTGTCATCTTCGATTTCAAATCGTCCGAGGAGTTCATTCCAGCGGTCGTAGCCCTCAGTAGCAACAGCATCTATATCTTTCCCGTTCAATTCGTTAAGATTAAGGAGAGCTTGTTCTGGGGATATAAAAGAAGAGGCTACTCGAGCGCAAATCTGCTCACCGCGTTTGGTCGTTTTAAAACCTACCAATCCGGCAGCATGGTTGGTTGTGATGCTCGTGCGATTTTCGTCAAGCACATTGCTTTCGGCAACTGCGGTATATGTGAAAGGGCGGTCAAACTCAACCACAAAATAGTTTTTGAAATTTTCAGGCACTCCACCATTATTTTTGGTCGTATATCCGATTATGCGATTCTTCTCCGGTTGAATTTCTATTGAAGAACCATTGTCGAGAGCGTCAATCACCACATATGCCTCATCGGTTTCCGGATAGGTGAAACGGAAAATTGCAGCGCGGTCGGTGGGCGCGAGTTCAGCTGTCACGTCATAGTCGGCAAGATAGATGCTATAGTAGTAAGGAGTAGCTTTTTCCGCTTTGTGCGATACCCAACTTGCACGCTCAGTTTCATCAACACTCTTTTTCCCGACGGTGGGCATTATGACAAACTGACCATAATCATTAATCCAAGGGCTCGGCTGGTGAGTTTGCTTAAACCCGCGTAGTTTATAAGCATTATAATTGTAGGTCCAACCATTACCCATTTCCCCCGACACGGGAGTCCAAAAGTTCATTCCCCACGGACGAGCGATTGCGGGATACGTATTACCTGTAGATAATTCAAATACCGAGTTTGTCCCCACGAGAATACTGACATTGTCAACAGGGGTAGTATCGGCAACTGCATTAACGGCAATCATTGATGCAGCAATTAAAGATAAAAATTTCTTATACATATTGTGTTTTATGTTAGGTCTTAGCTATCTTAGCCGTAGGTTTGTCATCCTCAAACATAGCAAATACGAGTGCTAAATATTCGAGGTCTACTTCACCTTGCGAGGAGGAGGAGAATTAGTCGAATACTCCTTCAAAGCTTTCTTCTACAACATCTTCTTCATATTCACCGTAATCCTCAGTTTCGCAAAGGTCGATATTGGGGAATACAAATCTACTCGACTGATTGTAGGGCAATTTTGGGTCGTTGTAGACTTTACGGATATATTTTCCATAAATTGGCAATGCCATTTCTGCACCTTGACCGTCGGCCATTCTGTTGAAGTGGATATAGCGTTCTTCACCACCTACCCATACACCGGAAACGAGGTCGGGGGTAAATCCCATGAACCAACCGTCGGAGTTGGAGTTTGTAGTACCGGTCTTACCTCCCATTTCGGCGGTCAGGTTGTAGGGGGCACGACGCAATCGATTACCGGTGCCGGAATCTACGACATTCAGCAAAATAGACAAGATTTTGTAGTATCCTTTTTCGGACAATACTTGATTGTGTCGCGAGTGGAATTCGGAAATAGTATTTCCGTTTGAGTCGGCGATGGCTGTAACAAACATTGGCTCGACGTGCATACCTTTGTTGGCGAAAGCCGAGTAAGCGCCCACCATTTCTTTAACGGAAATCTCGCAAGGACCGAGACAGAGAGAGAGAACGGGGTCGATTTTATTTGTTATACCAAAGTTGTGCATATATCTGACGAGAGTGGCGGGTTTTAATGCCGCCATCAATCGGGCTGAAATCCAGTTGTTAGAATTCGTCAATGCCCAACGCAAAGTGACCATTTCTCCTACGTGAGAATTACCGGAGTTGCGAGGTTCCCACGGGCGTCCCGACTCGTCGTAGATAGTAGGTTGTTCATTGAGGAATTCATCACAGGGGGTATAACCTTCATCCATCGCATAAGCGTAGAGGAAAGGCTTGATAGTAGAACCGACTTGACGTCGACCGGTAGAAACCATATCGTATTGGAAGAATCGGAAATTGGGACCACCGACATAGGCTTTAACATAACCGTTCACGGGGTCCATGGACATGAAACCGGTGCGAAGGAAGTGCTTGTGGTAGAGCACGGAGTCGCGAGGTGACATTATGGTGTCGGTCCAACCGCTGGGGTCGTTGTAGGTGAACACGGTCATCGGAATGGGTGTGTTAAACTCTTTTTCTATTTGCTCTTTAGAGGCGTTATTTAGCTTTAGAATGCGCATACGTTCCGTTTGATTAATCGCTTGCTCAATCTGTTTATTGAGTTGAGCCTGCGACAATTCCTCGCGATTGGTGGTGTAGGGTGCGCCTTTTACCCCTTTTTTCTCGCGGAAGAAACGTCTTTGCAAATCGGACATATGTTCGTGTACTGCTTCTTCGGCATAACGTTGCATGCGGGAATCGATTGTAGTGTAAATGCGCAGACCGTCGGTGTAGAGATTGTATTTCGAGCCGTCGGGCTTAGGATTTTTTTCAATCCAGCCAAACAAGGGGTTGTCGGCCCAAGCGATAGAGTCGTCGACAAATTTTTGTTTCTGCCAAGTGGCATAGTTGGAGCGAACGGGCTCTTTAGCGGTCATCATGCGACGCAATTCCTCACGGAAATATGGTGCGATGCCTGATTTATGGTCAATCTTATGGAATTTAAGTCCAAGAGGTAGTTGTTTGAGCGAATCGGCCTGCTCCCGTGTGATTTTTTCCGCTTTTACCATCTGCTCAAAAACTACATTTCTACGCGAAGATGCTCTTTCGGGGAATCTGACGGGGTTGTAGTAGGAAGGGTTTTTCAACATACCGACGAGCAAAGCCGCTTCGTGGAGTTGCAGGTCGTTGGCCTCTTTGCTGAAATATATATTAGCTGCCGAGCGAATTCCTTTGGCTTCGTAAAGGAAATCAAACTGATTGAGATATAGTTTAATAATTTCTTCTTTAGAATATAGGCGCTCGAGTTTGACAGCAAGAACCCATTCATCGAGTTTTTGGCGAGCACGAGAAGCTGCATTTTTAGCCGGTTGGTCGGTGAACAGCAGTTTAGCAAGCTGCTGGGTAATTGTCGATCCACCTCCTGAGCTTTTATCACCACCCATTCCGGTTTTAAATAACACTCGCAACAAAGCACGAATATCAACACCGGAGTGTTCGGTAAAGCGAGCATCTTCAGTAGCAATTAGTGCATCGATAAGGCAAGGGGCAATATCTTCATAGTCGGCATACAGTCGATTGCTACTACTTGTAAAAAATCTGCCCATCTCTTCCCCATCGGCAGTATAAATAACCGTAGCATATTGGTCAATGGGGTTCTTTAGATCGTCAATATCGGGCATGTCGCCAATTACATCGTTGTAGGACAAAATGAAGAATCCGAATGAGAGAACCACTCCCAATGCGAATAATGACCACATCGACCAAATAACTATTTTGTTAATCATACGTTGGCGCGGAGTTTTCCCGTATTCATCTTTGTCGCCTCGGGGAGCTTTGCCACTACCCTTGGTGTTATTACTATCAGTAGTATCGTTGTCAACTATATTAAGCAAATTGTCACTCATAATAATTCTTAACCCTTCAATTAATCAATTACAGTAAACGGAGCACTACAGCCCCGAAGCAAGAGGATAAAGTTTATATCACCTACCTGCTTAAAACGCAAAGATATATAATTTTCTGCAATGACCGTTCGCTCTATAATATAATAATTACTAATTTTGTAGTAAAATTTATAGGGAATTCACCTGATGACACAACAATTCAACAAAATGCAGACTCTAAAGCGGCGCTTTTTTGCAATGCGAAATGGTCTATTAGCCGATCAAATGCGTCGAGCCGGTTCTAATTTTCGTATTATTTTCGGGCTTAATATAATCCAAATTAATGAAATAGCAGCTGACTACGGACATGATCCGGAGTTCGCTTCTACATTATGGGAAAATACTACGACACGCGAGAGCATGCTGTTGGCCCCAATGCTTTGGAGTGTAGATGATTTCAATTATGAGGGAGCGATAAAATTGTGCCACGAGGTCACAGATGCGGAAGTTGCCGACATTGTGTGCCACAAGCTACTTAAACGTAGAGATGATGTTATCTCAATTATTGATGCGTTAATAGATGCTGAGCAACCTATTCTACACTATATCGCATTGCGGTTGACATTGCCAATGATTGGTGGTAAAATTTATCCGGAAAGAGCTTTGGTAATGGCTGAAACAGAAATCGGGAAAGGGGAATCTCTCACTACTGCATTGGCTGCAATGATAAAATCGGAGGCGGAATATCTTCTCGAAGATTTATAATCGAGATGTTTCCTTTTTTTATATATTCCAAACTAAATCTTACGACGAGTCATGTAGTCGCCAAACCAAACACCTCCAATAATCAGCACACACCCTACACACCCCATCAAGGTCAACGGATCGTCGGGTAATATAATTGCCGAAACTATCATCGTGGTAACCGGCTGAAAATAAAGATAGTTGGAGGCTTTAATTGCACCGAGACGACGCACCGTCATAGACCAAACGACATATGCCAGCATCGATGCGGTAACACTCAAAAACAGCAAATTAAGCAACACTACCGGTTCAATAAGCACAGAGATTGGCGCGATTTCCGGTTCGAAAGCCAAGAAAGGCAAAGCTGTCAACAAGCCATAGAAGAATGTTTTTCGCGTAATAAATAAAGCTGAATAATTAGCATTCACTTTGCGTAAAACAATGCTATATATTGCCCAAGAGAAAGCCGCTGAGAGAGCCAACAAATCGCCCAACGGCATAACTTCCAAATGAAATCCCGATTTAAAAATTATACATGCGACTCCTATTATTGCAATTACCGAGCCTATATAAATCCACCCTGAAGGTCGCTCGTTTTTATATATCAGTCCTATCAATAATGTAGTCATCAAAGGCGCCAAAGTTGTCAGCAGTGACACATTTGATGTCAATGTGTAATTCAGAGCTGTATTTTCAGCAATAAAGTAAATAGAGCCTCCACACAATCCGCAAACAGCCAATAATAGTTCATCGGTCAAAGAATTGGCCCACAACTTTTTGTGGCAAGTCGCCAATACTATAAGATAGGCCACTAAGAAGCGATATAGATATATCTCAACGGCATGCAATCCGGCATCGAGCAGAACCTTAGTCGAGACAAACGATGTGCCCCATATCGCAATAACGGAGATTGCTGCGACATGAAACCAGAACATCTTTTTATGCTCAATCGCATTTTGTGCCATATACTGATAATCTCTTTAAAAGTTTGATTTAAATAAGTTGAGCTTTTAAAATATGCATGGTAATAACTGCCTCGTTGCCGGAAGAAACGCCCAATGCCGAGAAAAGTAAATTTGTCCCAACTGAGAAATAAATCCTTTCAAAATTATATAATTTTACGAAACCGACCAAACCTTATTAAAAAAATTTGTCATATATAAAAGGATATTATATAGGACACTTACATAATAGAAAGAAGGACTACTTAGGATAAAAATTATTTCAAAATTTTAAAAGTATAGTTTATAACGTCAAAGTTTTATATCTTTGCAAAAAAAAAGACATTAATCAATTAATTTATTTGACAATGAAAATCATGAAATTGACCGCAGTCCTCACACTTGTAGGCTGCATGCTCGTACAAGTAGGTTGCTCATCAATGAGCAATACCGCCAAAGGCTCATTGATAGGTGGAGGCGGTGGCGCCGGTGTAGGAGCTGCATTGGGTGCCATCATCGGTGGCGGTAAAGGAGCTGCAATCGGAGCCGGTATTGGTGCTGCAGTAGGAGCAGGAGCAGGAGCCCTAATCGGCAACAAGATGGACAAACAGCAGAAACAACTTGAAGAAGAACTCGCTAACAAAGCGACAGTAGAAGAAACAACCGACCAAAATGGTCTTCGCGCTATCAAAGTAACATTCAATGGCGGAATCTTGTTCCCAACTAATGGCACAACCCTCAGCCAGTCGGCAAAGAATGAGTTGTCAATGTTTGCACAATCACTCATTACCAACCCCGATACAAATGTGGAAATATATGGTTTTACCGACAACACCGGTGGATTAGAAGTAAATCAACGAGTAGCTACCGGACGTTCGGAAGCAGTTCGCACTTACCTTCTCAATTCAGGCGTTGAATCAACTCGTCTATACGCAGTTGGGTTACCGATGCAAAACTATATCGCATCAAATGAAACCACTGAAGGTCGTGCGCAAAATCGTCGCGTAGAAATCTACATCACAGCAAATCAAACAATGATTGACAAAGCTAACGCCGGAACACTTCAATAACATCGAATATCATATAATGAAATAGAGCGCGCGACATCACGTCGGGCGCTCTATTTTTGTAAAGTATAAATTTATCTAATCAACTAGTGGTTTGCCAAATATGTAGTTTGACTCCGGCAAAGATACTACGCGGCATCATTGGTCCATAAATATAACCTGAGTCGCGCAAATACCCCTTATCAAAGTCGCTCTGATATGCATTAAAGATATTCTGAACCCCTGCATTGAGCTGAATAAAGGTGTGGTTGAAGAGAGGGAAATCATACGACACTTTGACATTAGCATCGAAGAAATCGGGAGTATTTACTGCCTCATCAATCGGAGTCCCCGACCCTTCGAGGTGTTGTACCAACATTGAACCGGTATAAGTCCCCGATAATGACAACTGCAAGGGTTTCACCGGATTGTAACTCACCGTGAAAAAGCCATAAGTATCGGGAGTGCGGAACATTTTCTTAACCGGAGCTACATCAGGATTCTCACTCCAATATTCCGGTTCTTTATATCGACTCTTCTGCAAGGTTACGCCTGCTTGAAGCTGAATATTGAATGGGAAAGCTACGCGACCTTCAAAACTCATCCCCCACACTTTTGCACCTGCGCCATTAGTACGTTCAAGCACTGAGTTGCCACTTGCATCAGACTCCTCAAGCTGACGGAGCACAAACACATCACGCAAATCGGTATAGAACCCTTCGAGAATGAAGTTGGTCTGCACCGACCCGAAATTACGCGTAAAATCAACTGATGCGCTTAGGCTCTGACTACTCTCTTCTTTGAGATTCGGGTCAAGAATTGTGCTTGAAGATCTACTGCATGAATGTTGTGGTCCGTTTGTTCTGCCACCATCGCATTATGCGGTTGGTCATCAAGATTGTCCCCTCCACGTCGAAACTCGTGCAGTCCGTGATATTCAAGAGTGAGTTTTGAAAACTGACTCGTTCGTAGGAATGAACGAAATCCCAAAACGTGCGATTTCAATTTGCCGATTTCAGTAAATCCATCTCCATTGTGGTCATAGCCATCGCGCACACGGTTCTGCCCGAAAGCAAACAATCCGATGCGATCGTTTTCACCCACAACCGACGCACTAAGTGTGGTAGTGTTATCCAATGCTCCTGTAGCCCCAATTGATGTCAACGTATGAGACACCTTGGCACAGTTGCTCAAAGGGTCTTTTGTGATAATATTTACTGTTCCCCCAATCGCCGATGAGCCAAATAGCGCCGAGCCGCCACCTCGCATCACCTCTATTCGCTCTATCATATTAGCCGGGATATGCTCCAAGCCATATACTCCGGCAAGAGCCGAGAATACAGGACGTGAATTCATCAAAATCTGCGAATAGTGCCCATCAAGTCCATTTATACGTACTTGCGTAAAACCACAATTCTGACAGTCATTTTCCACCCTGACTCCGGGCTGATAACACAGCCCATCAGCAAGAGAAGTTGCATTGACAAGATTCAATGTTGGCGCTCCAACTACAGACACAAGACTTGAGCTCATGCGTCGGCGCACCTCTGTACGGTTACCGGTCACTACCACCTGCTCAAGATTAAACGCATCGGGAGCAATCTCAAAGTTAACTTCTATAGTTTCATCTTTATTTATAGTGACTTTTTTCTTTTCCGACACATAGCCGACACAACGCGCCTCTATTACGTACGCCCCGGGCTCTATATTATGTATAGCATAATGACCGGAAATATCAGTAGTAGCACCAAGCGACGTTTCCAAAATACGAATAGTGATACCCGGTAAATGCTCTCCTGTACCAACTTCGATTACATGCCCGGTGAGGTTCGCATCACTATATTGTCGGTTAAATTCTGACGCAACTAATTGTACCGCACTAAAAATCAACACCAATGCACTGATAAACAACCTTTTAATACCCACCTCTATTTAGATTCATTTTAAATTCACCACAAAGTTATGTTGTTTTTTTTGGTATTGACCAAATAGTTATACTTAGATACAGTCTAAATAACAGTCATGAAAAATCCAAAACAAACACTAACGCCCTAATTTGTAATACATTAAATTTAGACTAATTTTACGTAATTTTATTTAAAACAAGCGGATATATCAAAATCTTGAATTTTGACACATCCGCTACAAGTATTACCATTTGTTGTTGGATATTGACAGCAAACAAATGCTATACTAACCTTTGTGATGATTATTTAATTCTCTGTCGGGTATCGTGGAGGAATTTAGCCATTGCTTCCGAGTCGTGGTTGGCTACAATCTCCTGAAGTTGCGACAATTTATCTTGAATCTTTGCCAACTGCGCAGGTGTGTTGGGGTTGAACAAAATTTCGCCGAGCAAGTAGTCATCCTCCGACATCAACCCACGGGCTATTGCCATATGGCGCTTGAAGGTGGTTCCGGGGGCATCTTGATGCTCCATTATGCCGGCAAAAACCAGAGTCGACGCAAATGGGATAGACAAAGAATAAGCTATCGTCAAGTCATGCTCAACAAAGGTATATTCTTCAATGTGAAGATGCAAAGAATTGTACAAATCGCGGAAGAATGTTTTGCCCAAATGGTCGCTATCGCTGATAATAATAGCATTTTCATTAGCAAGATTGCTAAGCGAAGCAAACGTTGGTCCGAACATTGGGTGAGTTGAAACAAATGGGTGTCCGCATGTGGCATAGAACTCCGGCAATCCTGTTTTAACCGACGCAATGTCGCTGAGGATTGCTTTAGCCGGCAATGCCTCCATGACCGACTTAAAAGCGGATATAGTATACTTAACAGTAGCGGCATTGATTACCAACTCCGGCTCAAACTGCTTGATTTCATCGAGTGTTGTAAATCGTTGCACGTTGAAAGTAAAACGCAATCTCTCCGGGTCAACATCGTATATCGCGACTTGATGGTCGCGCGAAAGCACGTCGGAGAAGAACGCCCCCATTTTTCCTGCTCCCAATATCAAGATTTTCATATCACGCGGAATTAACGACGGTTAAAAATATCAATTTGCTGACGCACCGACTCCTCATGTATTGCCGACAAAACAGCAGTCATAAATTCAGCCGACATACCCATTTCAACCGCCAATTTCACGCGCGATTTCATAATAGAATCATAACGTCCGGCTTGTAGCACCGGAATACGATGTTCTTTCTTGTACTGCCCTATTTCGCGCGACACTCGCATACGCTTGTTGAAACTTTCAAGAATTTCGTTGTCAATTTGGTCGATTTGCTGACGTAACAATGTCAAGCTTTCGGTCGATGATTTAGAATCGCGAATCACAAGAGTGTTAAGAATAAAGTTGAGTACATCGGGGCTGACTTGCTGCGCTTTGTCGCTCCATGCGCAGTCGGGGTCGCAATGGCTTTCAATGATAAGCCCGTCAAAGCCCATATCAAGAGCTTGCTGAGAAAGTGGGGCTACCAACTCACGTTTTCCGCCAATATGAGAGGGGTCGCTGAAAATAGGGATATTTGGCAAACGACGACGCAACTCAATAGGAATGTGCCACTGAGGAAGATTGCGATATAGGTGTTTGCCATAGGCACTGAATCCGCGGTGGATAGCTCCTATACGGCGAATACCGGCATTATAGATACGTTCCATTGCTCCTATCCACAATTCCAAGTCGGGATTAACCGGGTTTTTAATCAATACCGGGACATCGGCACCGGCATCGGATAGAGCATCAGCAATTTCTTGCATAGCAAAAGGATTAGCCGACGTGCGAGCTCCAATCCAAAGCAAATCTATGCCCGCAGCCAACGCTGCTTCAACATGTTGACGAGTTGCAACTTCAGTCGAAACATACATACCGGTTTCAGCCTTAACTTCTTTAAGCCATTCCAAGCCTTCAGCACCCACACCCTCAAAGCCACCCGGCTTGGTGCGAGGTTTCCAAATCCCGGCACGGAAAATTTTAATACCGTTAGCGGACAACTGACGCGCTGTATCAAGCACCTGTTCGCGAGTTTCAGCAGAACAAGGGCCGGCAATTATCATCGGTGCATTTACATCAACACCTTCAAATTTAATTGGTTGCAAATCCTTCATGATTATCTTATTTTCTATTTTTTCATATTAGTAATTCTTTCCAGTGCTTCATTCATGCGCTCTACCGGAGTACATAATGAAATGCGCACATAACGCTGACCATTAGAGCCGAAAATAAAGCCGGGAGTGATAAATACTCTTGCTTGCGAAAGGACCTCATCGGCTACAGTTTCAGAAGAAACTGCATCAGCAGGAATCTTTCCCCAAACGAATAGACCTTGTTGTGACGCATCAAAAGTGCAACCCAACACTCGGAGTATTTCCTCTGCCACTTTTCTGCGTTCGGTATATACCCTATTGACTTCGGCATACCAATCATCATCAAGATTCAACGCTTTAACAGCAGCGAGCATCACGGGTTTGAATTGTCCGGAATCGATATTTGACTTCACTTTAAGCACCCAATTTATAAAAGTGGGATTGGAAGCTGCCATTCCGAGACGCCAACCGGCCATATTATGACTTTTGCTCAAAGAGTTCATTTCAATAACGATATCTTTTGCCCCGGGGATTGATAGCATGGAGCATGGATTGTCGTTGAGAATGAAGCTATATGGATTGTCGTTGACAATTACTATATTGTGTTTTTTGCCAAAAGCTATAATTCGTTCATATAGTTCCTTTGATGCAGGAGCGCCCGTTGGCATATTGGGATAGTTGGTCCACATCAATTTCACTCCGGTCAAATCCATTTCTTCAAGAGCATCGAAATCGGGCATCCAGCCATTATTTTCATCAAGGTCATAGGATATGATACGAGCACCAACCAATTTGCTGACCGACGAATATGTAGGATAACCGGGGTTCGGCACCAAAACACCGTCGCCGGGATTAAGGAACGCTAAAGAGACGTGGAGTACCCCTTCTTTAGAACCAATCAGAGGCAACACTTCATTATCAGGGTTCAGATTGACTCCATAATATTTTTGATACCAATCGGCATACGCTTTACGCAAAGCAGGAAGCCCGGTGTAGGGTTGATAGGAGTGATTACCCTGAACTTCGGCTTCGCTTGCGAGGGTAGAAATGACATCGGCATGCGGAGGACGGTCGGGGCCGCCAATACCAAGAGAAATGATGTCGGCTCCGGCAGCATTAAGTGCAGCAACCTCTTTTAGTTTACGCGAGAAGTAGTATTCCTCTATAGCATCGACTCGCGATGCCGGGCGAATATTTTCCTTATTCATAGCATTTAAAAATTATAATTGAGAGACACAAGCGACATATTCGCCAAGGATTTTGAAATCATTGGTCAATGGGCGAGCCGCATCAATAGCCTGACGATAACGAGTGTAGTTGTCAAACGTCAAATCTACGTAGAAACGGTATTCCCATTCACGCCCGAGAATAGGCAACGATTGTATCTTCGACAAGTTCATATCATAGAAAGAGAATATTGTCAACACTTTAGACAAAGCTCCATTAGTGTGAGGCAACGTAAATGCCAACGAAGCTTTATCGATAGGATTGCGACTTGAAGCCTCCTCCGCTAACAATGGGTCGGCGAGAATAAGGAAACGCGTGAAGTTGCGTTTATTGGTTTCAATTCCCGATTCCAAAACATTGAGTCCATAGAGTTGAGCGGCATATTCGCCACACACCGCTGCATGTCCCACAAGATTTTTTTCTGCAATTTCTTTAGCAGAGCCGGCAGTGTCAAATCTTTCTATCATTTTCAGATTTGGGTGTCGACGTAGGAAATTTTCGCATTGCATCAAAGCCATAGGGTGGGAATTCACCTCGCTCAATTCATCAATAGTTTGCCCCGGGAGAGCAGCGAGTACATGAGATATGCGCATTTTCTGTTCTCCTATCACTCGCAAATTGCTTTGCCGCAAAAGCTCATGATTTTGCAAAAGCGAACCGGCAATAGTATTTTCGATAGCAAGAATACCATACATCGAGGCGTCGGAAGCGAGCACGTCGAACATTTCATTAAAAGTATCACATTCTATCGATTCTATATCTTCACCATCAAAATAGAGCCTTGCGGCTGCATCGTGATAGCATCCTGCCACACCCTGTATTGTAACTCTACGTTTCATATATCGTTGGATAAATAAAAAAATCCCGCTTTTTACAACGGGACTTTATATTTTTTGTTAATCATCTAAACATTCAATCAAACTTAAACACATAAAATCCCTTTTTATCTTTTGTCAAAATAAAAATAAAAAAATGAATAATATGTGCTAAATCGAGTCATTATTTTGTCATTTATTGATTTTTGACGATGCAAAGTTAACTATTTGTTTTTAATTAGCAATATTTTTGCACTATTTTTTAGCAAATAATTAATTTTTAGTTGAATTTTGCTTGCAAAAGAGGTATTCTCCGATTATTAGGTAATTAGAATTTCTATTTTTTTGGCACTCGTGGTGAAAAATATCGAAGTAAACTTCTTATTTTTCGCTCTCCAAAATAGATATTTGAGGTAAACCTCCAATATAATGGGCACTCGCGGTGAAAAATATCGAAGTAAACTTCTTATTTTTCGCTCGTTGTTATTATATTTGCATTATCCTTCAATCCTAATACTTTCAGTCGATGAAACTCAATATCAGCAATCTCAATATCGTCGGCAATGCCGAAATCAATATTAATGGTTTGGCTGTAATTGCCGGAGAAAATGGCACGGGGAAAAGTACGGTTGGGAAAACGCTATTCGCCACATTAAAAGCCATAGCAGCAATGCGTAGAAATATATCTACAGCTCGCGAAAAAGCTATCACGGATCTTGCCGACCCGATATTTTCACGATTATACAGATTGCGCCTCACCGCCGACAACTCGGAATTAGATTTAGCATATCCTACTTCCCGGGCACTCTTCATCAATGAAATATGCTCGTTGACAACTGCCGATGATGTCAATCAATATTTTGCAAAGGCTCTTGATACCATCAGCGACCAATCGGTCTCCGATGCGCTTCGCGACGAGATTGAGGCTCTTGCTTCGTTTATAAACCAACCGGCAGAAACTTCAATTGACCTATCGTTGGCGTTGAATCGACTGCTTAGGAGTGAATTCCTCGGAAATATTTCAGCGGTAAATCCCGATGGTAAATCCCAAGTAACTTTCACCGATGAGATGTCGGGAATGTCGATAAGCTATAACATTGAGCATAACGAACCTTCGATGATTAAATGCGATGGACAATCAGCGTTTCGCGATGTAACATATATCGAATCGCCTCTCTATTTACATCTTCTTGATATACTTGGCAAGGTGTCGGGAGCGCAATTTTTCGACAAGACAAATCCTGCTACATCTATGATGCTTCCTGCCCATGTTGCCGATATTGTTGAAAAAATTGAGTCGTTAAGATATGCCTACGATGTCAAGACGATAAACTCACAACAGGTGTCGTCGACTCTCGCAGAGATTGCCGGCGGAGAATTTTTCTACGACACATCGCGCCACGCTATTATGTTCCGCCAAGGCGACAACAACATCGTACCGCTCAACGTGGCATCGGGAGTTAAAAGTCTCGGGTTGCTCCATATATTACTTGACAACAAGATAATAGGTCCCGACCGTCCGCTTATATGGGACGAGCCGGAAAACCACCTCCACCCCTCATGGCAAATCCGACTTGCACAGTTCCTTGTCATGTTAGCGGCACAAGGAATTCCAATCGTTGTGTCAACCCACTCCCCCTATTTTATTCAAGGGATACGACATTATGCGGTAAAACTTCATGCAGAGCATTTTGTTGACTATTATCTGACAGAGATGGAAGGGGCAACATCCACAACCCAATGCGTCAACGATGACCTCAACCGTATATTCATAAAACTTGCGGCTCCTCTTAATGAAATAATGGACCTTTCGGAATGACACCTCGCGACCTATTCAAGAAATTACGCATGCAACATCGCTCGTTGGTCAGCCCGCTGTGCCGACTACATTCTCTGTGTCAATCCGATTACCATTGCAATCGCCCTACAAAAACACCCGTAATAAATTTCGACAAAATCAAAGAGCAATATTGCAAAAAGAGGAATATAATATATATGCCACCGTCGGTCGATGCTATATCTATTTCTCAATCGGGTAATACATTTTGCTTTATCGAGTTGAAAAGTTGGGTAAAATATCTTGTTCACACTAAGCACGACATCAGTGCCGGCTCTATAAATAGGCAAGTAAAACGGTATCATTTCCGCGAAAAATTGCAATCGAGCATGAAAATATGCACCGAAATGTCGGACCGCGACTTTTTCAAAGTCAATAATTTCGCTTATCTTATAGTGACCGATGCCGAAGCCCAATTACGTATCGATGCGGCAAAGAGTTTTGCTTTGGCAATGTTTTCTCTTGCCGAAACCTCATCGCGCAAGTGGCGTCCGGAATGTATAGCAGCTACCGACCGCGCAATATCCAAATTCCGCGGTATCAACGTAAGGCATATCTCTTGCCAAGATTTTGACAAAGTAATTGCCTCTTTATAAATATAATAAGGAACTTTTAGCCATTATTGGGGCAATCAATAGCAAAATAATGGTGGTCGGCAGTACATTCTTCAAGACGATGGTCAATAATAATATGGCGATTGGCCATTGATGCAATACGCGACATTTCGTGGGATACAAGTATTATAGTTGTCGTGGGGGCTATATCGGAAATAATATCGTAGACACGTTGTTCAAACATTTTATCGAGATAGCTAAGTGGCTCATCAAGCACAAGAATTTGCGGTGAACTGATGATAGCGCGAGCAAGTAGAGTGCGTTGCAATTGTCCACCCGACAATCTATCGAGAGTGAAATCTCGACGTTCCTCAAGCCCTACAGTAGCAATAGCTTGCTCTATCAATTCTGAACGCTGAGCTGCAGTAATATCTTTGATTGCGATTAACCCTGAAGTGATTACCTCCTTTACCGTGATAGGGAAACGAGGGTCAATCATATTTTTCTGCGGAAGGTATCCGATAGGAAGGGTGTCGACCTTGTTTCCACAATTGAAATAATTAACTGCACCGGAAGTAGGTTTAATGAGTTTGAGAATGATACGCAACAGTGTCGTTTTACCTCCGCCGTTAGGGCCTGTAATTGCAAGAAAGTCCCCTTTATTAATACTCAATTCAACATTTTCGAGTATCAACTTTCCTCCTCGCTGTAATCCAATGTTTTCGAGTGTGATAATAGTATCCTCAGAATCGCGGATATGAGAATTGTGGTGCAAACAGTGGTCATTGCAATGGTGGCCGTCGGGGACGTTATTGTGAGAGTGCATCGGCAAGGATGTTAAATTGGTGAAGGAAATCGCTGTCAAGAGGATTTATCTGAACGACGCTGATGCCAAGTTCATTTGCAATATTCTCGGCTTGTCGTGCATCGAAATTTTGCTGAATAAACATCACTTTAACTCCGGCTTTAATGGCATTGTTGTGGGTATCACGAACTTGCCCCGGAGTCATCTCTTTATTATCCTGCCCTATCGCAATTTGAGATAATCCGTAATCACGCGCAAAGTAGGAAAGTGACGGATGCCAAATCAAGAACGCTTTCGAATCGACTTTGTTCAATTTGGAAGATAGTACACTATCAATTGAATCTAATCGTGCAACAAGGCTATTATAGTTGGCAGTATAAAAACCTTCGTTAGCCGGGTCAACATCAATGACCACTGCAAACATATTTGCTGCAATGATTTTGATATTGGGCACCGAAGTCCACGTGTGAGGGTCGGCAACGGAATGTACATGATTGCCATGGGAATGTGTGCCATAAATCAAATCTATACCCTCCGATGCATCTACAAAGAGAAGGCCGGGGTTGGACTGGCTGATACGCTGAGTGAGCGACTGCTCAAAATGCAGATTTCCGGCTTTAATATAAGCGTCGGCATCGCTAACGGCGCGTATGTCGTTAACAGTCACTTCAAACGACTCGGGATTGGCATTTGAATGCATCAATGTGACTATTTCTATAGAGTCGCAAGTGATTTCATTCAAAATTGCAGCATGGGGAGGCAAACTCACTGCAATTGATTTACGCATAGAAGTGGCATCGGATTTGCAAGAAGTCACGCCCAAAAAGGAGCCAATAAATATTACCAATGAGAAAAATGTACTTTTCATATCGCAAATTTATAAAAAAAATATCATTAAGCATTTGAAAAATTACGATATTCACTATATTTGCAACACAAATCATAAATACAACAAAAATGGCTCATTCACAACTTGACCAACTTGATTTAAAGATTTTACAAATGATGACCGGCAGTGCTCGACGTCCGTTTCTTGAGATAGCTCGCGAATGTGGGGTATCGGGGGCAGCTGTACATCAGCGCATTAGCAAGCTACAATCATCGGGAGTGATAAAGGGCACAGAATTATTGGTTGACCCGTCGGCTATAGGATATGAAACATGTGCCTATATGGGTTTCTTCCTAAAAGATCCGTCAACATTTAATGATGTGATTGAAAAATTGAAGGAGATTCCTGAAGTTGTTGAGTGTCATTTCACAACCGGGCAATACGATATTTTCATAAAAATTTATGCTCGCAACAATGACCACCTACTCCATCTCATACATGAGAAACTTCAAAATCTCGGATTATCGCGTACTGAGTCGCTCATATCTTTTAAAGAAGTGTTCAAACGTCCACTTCCAATTAACGACAAAACAAATATCTAATAACATACATTAATTGCACTTTATAAATTAACTAAATATGACATTTACATTTAACATAATTTCCGACGAAGTCGAAAACTTTAAAAGAGTAATTATAGTTGATGCTAACGCTACATTTATGGAGCTTAAAAATGCAATATGCGAAAGTGTTAACTACGATAAAAACCAATTTTGCTCTTTCTTCCTCTGCGAAGGAAATTGGGAAAAGACACGCGAAATCACAATGGAAGATATGGGGTCCAACTCCGATGAAGATGTATATTTGATGGAGGACTGCGTGCTTGCCGATTTTATAGAAGATGAAGGTCAACGCTTGATTTTCAACTTTGACTATCTTACCGACCGCTCTTTCTTTATGGAAATGAAAGAAATGACACCCGGCAAGACTCTCAAAGACCCCCTTTGTAGCATCTCTCGTGGCACTCCTCCTCCTCAAAATGTTGACTTCGATGAGTTCAATGCCAAACTTGACGCTCAAACTACTACCGATGCGGGATTGGACCTCGGTATCGATGACGAATACTACGGAGAAGCGTCATTCAATGACGACGAATTCGATGAAAGCGGATTTGAAGTTACCGACTTCAATGAATAATTTCCTCGCTTAAGAATAAACATTTCATAAAAAAGTCAAGGCTTGCACGAGCCTTGACTTTTTTTATAACTGTATTAACTATTATATGCTCTATAATTCTTCTAAAAAACACAAATTAGTGTGCATTTGTATCAAAGAATGACGCATTTATTTTATCACAAAGCTGCGAATAATGCTAAATTTGCATTAAAACTATAAGGTTTATCCTAAAAACTAACAAATCTAACTTATACATAATTTATCATGAAAAAGTATCCAAAAATTGGTATACGTCCCACTATCGACGGACGTCAAGGAGGCGTAAGAGAAAGCCTTGAAGAGAAAACCATGAACCTCGCAAAAGCAGTGGCAGAACTCATCAGCAAAAATTTACGCCACGGAGATGGCACTCCCGTTGAATGTGTAATCGCCGATGGCACTATCGGTCGCGTAGCCGAAAGTGCTGCATGTGCAGAAAAATTCGAGCGTGAAGGTGTTGGTGCTACAATTTCCGTTACTTCATGTTGGTGCTACGGCGCAGAGACTATGGATATGAACCCCTATTGGCCTAAAGCTATATGGGGATTCAATGGTACAGAGCGTCCAGGCGCTGTATATTTAGCAGCGGTTCTTGCCGGTCATGCTCAAAAAGGATTGCCCGCTTTTGGCATCTATGGTCGTGATGTTCAAGATTTGGACGATAACACGATTCCCGCCGACGTGGCTGAAAAGATTTTGAGATTTGCTCGTGCTGCAATTGCTGTTGCTACAATGCGCGGTCGCTCTTACTTGTCAATGGGCTCCGTTTCAATGGGTATCGCAGGCTCTATCGTCAACACAGATTTCTTCGAGGACTATCTCGGCATGCGTTGCGAATCCATCGACCTTACAGAAATAATTCGTCGAATGAGCGAAGGGATCTACGACCACGATGAATATGAAAAAGCGATGGCTTGGACTCGCGAAAATTGTAAAGTAAACGAAGGTGACGACTTCAAAAACCGCCCCGAGAAACGCAAAACTCGCGAGCAAAAAGATGCCGACTGGGAATTTATTGTTAAGATGACAATAATCATGCGCGACCTCATGATTGGCAACCCCAAGCTCCTCGAAATGGGCTTCAAAGAAGAAGCTTTGGGTCATAATGCAATTGTTGCCGGTTTCCAAGGTCAACGTCAATGGACCGACTTCTACCCCAACGGCGACTTCTCGGAAGCGCTCCTCAACACCTCTTTTGACTGGAACGGCATACGAGAAGCTTTCGTGGTAGCAACAGAAAACGACGCTTGCAATGGCGTAGCAATGCTCTTCGGACACCTTTTGACAGGCACTGCCCAAATGTTCTCCGACGTACGTACATATTGGAGCCCCGAAGCCGTTAAACGTGTAACCGGCAAAGAACTCACCGGACTTGCTTCCAATGGCATTATCCACCTCATAAACTCCGGCGCAACAACTCTCGACGCCACCGGCGCAATGACTGATGCCAATGGCAATCCTATAATGAAACAAGTAGGTGATGTCACTGAAGAAGATGTGAAAGGTTGCTTGAAAGAAACAATTTGGTATCCTGCCGACCGCGACTACTTCCGTGGTGGAGGATTCTCTTCTCATTTCCTTTCAAGAGGTGGCATGCCGGTGACAATGTCGCGCCTCAATCTAATCAAAGGGCTCGGTCCGGTTCTCCAAATTGCAGAAGGTTGGACAGTAGAAATTGATCCCGAAATTAACCACGCTTTGGATATGCGCACCGACCCGACTTGGCCTACCACTTGGTTCGTTCCCCGTCTTTGCGACAAGCCTGCATTCCGCGATGTTTATTCAGTAATGAACAATTGGGGTGCTAATCATGGAGCTATCTCTTATGGTCATATCGGACAAGACCTCATCACCCTTGCTTCAATCTTGCGTATTCCCGTTTGCATGCACAACGTAGAGGAAGATAAGATGTTCCGCCCGGCTGCTTGGAATGCGTTCGGCATGGACAAAGAAGGTTCCGACTATCGCGCTTGCAAAAACTATGGTCCAATCTATAAATAATTGACAGTAATGGCAACATCAGAAAGCATAAATCAGTTTGTAGAGATGGCTCGCCGTGTCGGACACGCCGGTTTGACCGTTTGCAGCAGTGGAAATCTATCAGTTCGCCACGGTGAAGAAGTATTAATCTCCGGAACCGGCTCTTGGCTGCCCGAACTTACTGCCGACCGCGTGTCGGTATGCCGTCTCAGCGATGGCGAAGTGCTCAATGGCATTCGTCCATCAATAGAGTCGGTATTCCACATGGGTGTGATGCGTGAACGACAGGATGTAGGCTGCGTGCTTCATTTTCAGTCACCCTACGCAACAGCCGTAGCATGCATGAAGAATCGTCCTACTAATTTCAATTTCTCCGCAGAATGTCCGCTATATGTAGGTAAGGAAATTCCGATGATACCGTACTATCGTCCCGGCTCGCCGGAGTTGGCAAAAGCTGTTGTAGAAGCTATGCGTGAGCATAATTCTGTGATGCTTCTCAAGCATGGGCAAGTGGTGTGTGGCAAGGACTTCAATCAAGCATTCGAACGCGCCATGTTCATGGAAATGGCATGCCGTATAGCTGTAATCAACGGAGACAACGTGGATCCGTTGACAGAAGCAGAGATAAAAGACCTCGATGTTTATTTCCTCGGCAAACAAGGTAAATGATGTCGATCGACAATAGCAACATACCTCCTATGACACCCGCTTACATCGCCGTTGATTTCGGTGGTGGAAGTGGGCGTGTCATGGCCGGCATTCTCAACGAAGGTAAATCCCTGACTCTTATCGAAATCCACCGATTCACCAATCGTCAAGTGCGTTGTGGCAAGCGTCTGTACTGGGATTTTCTTGCGCTGTATGCCGACATGATTGAAGGATTGCGCAAAGTTGTAGCCGCAGGGTTGAAGATACGTAGCATCGGAATTGACACATGGGGAGTGGACTTCGGACTAATTGACAATGCCGGCAATCTGCTCGGTAGCCCGGTGTGCTATCGCGATGAAGCTGTTGAAGGCTTGCCCGAGGAATTCTTTGCTACACATTCGCCTCAGGAACATTATGCAATATGCGGCACCCAAGTTATGGCGATTAACTCGCTTTTCCGCTTGATTGCATTGCATCGTGATTCTCCCGAAATGGTACGTGCAGCCCGCCATCTCCTCTTTATGCCCGACCTATTCAGTTTCTTCCTCACCGGAAGCAAAACAAATGAATATACTATTGCATCAACTTCAGAGCTCCTTGATGCTCAAACTCGTCAATGGAACTACGAGCTTATTGATTCCCTTGGAATTTCACGCGACATATTCGGAGAAATAGTGATGCCAGGCACATCGCGCGGCACATTGACCGATGAGGTTGCCAAAGCTATTGGGGTTAATTATCCTGTTGAGGTGATTGCCGTGGGGTCACACGACACAGCAAGCGCAGTATTTGCTTCAGTGCATAGCTCCGACGACGGAACAGTAGCTTGGCTCAGTTCCGGCACTTGGTCATTGCTCGGTATCAATGTACCACAACCTATATTGACAGAAGAGGCACGCTTGGCAGGATTCACCAATGAGGGTGCCGTAGGCGGGGGCACTCGATTTTTACAAAACATCACCGGACTTTGGATGCTACAACAATTGATTGTCGCCTGCAATGCTAAAGGCAACCCCGTTGATATCGTTCAACTTATCAAAGAAGCCGAGCAAGCCGACATCGACACTATTATAAATGTCGATGACCCGGTGTTCGCTTCAGCCGACGATATGGAACTTATTATCTCGGAGTACTGTCGCACTCATAATTTGCGAGCCCCCGGCAATCGTGGAGAAGCCGCACGCGTTGTTATGTTGTCATTAGCACAACGATATGCTCGTGGCATTCAACAGCTTAACAGTTTCCTTCCTACTCCTGTCAGCAAACTGCGCATCATCGGAGGTGGGAGCCGAAACAAGCTCCTTAATCGATTTACTGCCGAAGCTGCAGGGATTGATGTGGAAGTGGGCGATGTAGAAGCAACTGCAATCGGCAATATCTTGGTTCAAGCAATAGCCGACGGCAAAGTCAATTCACGAGACGATATTTCGGAGGTAATTTACTAACTGGTCAAAAAACTAACTTATCAAGCAATTATTTATCATGAAGATTTTCAATAATCTTCGTCAATAATTATCCATGAAAACAGAAACTCAAAACAACAAAAAAAACGGAATCTTACATTTCAACGGCATCAGTTTTGTCGTACCGTTCATACTAATCACAAGCTGTTTTGCGCTTTGGGGATTTGCCAATGATATTACCAACCCAATGGTAAAAGCATTCTCAAAGATATTTCGCATGAGTGTCACCGAGGGGTCGCTTGTACAAGTAGCATTCTATGGCGGGTACTTCGCCATGGCATTCCCGGCTGCAATATTCATTCGACGCTTTAGCTACAAAGCGGGGGTGATGCTCGGATTAGGGTTGTATGCCTTCGGAGCTCTCCTATTCCTTCCGGCAAAAGAAACCGGCGACTACTACCCCTTCCTTTTGGCTTATTTCATCTTGACCTGCGGATTGTCAATTCTTGAAACATCTTGCAATCCCTACATCCTCGCCATGGGTTCGGAAGAAACAGCGACCCGACGACTCAATCTTGCTCAAGCATTCAATCCGATGGGTTCGTTGCTCGGAATGTTCGTAGCAATGAACTTCATTCAAAACAAGCTCAACGAAGCCGACACAGAAGCACGTGCGTTAATGGACGATACCACCTTTGAGGCTGTAAAAGAAAGTGACCTCTCGATACTTATAGGGCCATATCTAATAATCGGTCTCGTGGTTGTTGGCATGCTGTTACTAATCCGATTCGCCAAAATACCCAAGTTAGGCGAAGGGCGCAAAAAAATTGAATTTTTCGGCACTATCAAGCGCATTTTCAAATTAAAACGCTATCGCGAAGGTGTTATCGCTCAATTCTTCTATGTGGGTGCACAAATTATGTGTTGGACATTTATCATTCAATATGGCACACGCGTGTTCATGAATGAAGGGATGGACGAAAAA
The DNA here is from genome assembly GCA_964462445.1 of uncultured Barnesiella sp. Lineage (GTDB taxonomy): Bacteria > Bacteroidota > Bacteroidia > Bacteroidales > Muribaculaceae > JAGBWK01. Next base: position 27,332 of record CAYWXG010000031.1, read on the forward strand.
GCCGCTGAAGTATTGTCGCAACAATATAATATCATCGCAATGATAATATTCTGTTGCTCACGCTTCATCTGTACTTTCTTGCTCAAATACATCAACCCCGGGGTATTGTTGCGCGCTCTTGCCATTGTCGCATGTTGCTTCACTTTGGGTGTAATCTTTATCGACGGAGTATTTGGTATGTACTGCCTCGTTGGCGTATCCGCTTGCATGTCGCTGATGTTCCCCACAATCTATGGTATTGCACTTGAAGGCCTTGGTGACGATGCCAAATTCGGTGCTGCCGGATTGATTATGGCGATATTGGGCGGTTCTGTTCTTCCTCCTCTACAAGCTGTTATCATTGATATGGGTACAGTATTCAATATGCCGGCCGTTAATGTGTCGTTCGTCCTACCGCTTATATGCTTCATTGTTGTAATGATTTACGGACACCGCACTCGAAGCATTCGTCGTTGATGTACTTTATTAATTTAGTAAAACTATTCAACTATGACAGAAGGATTTAAAGTGAAGCAACATGGAGTCCCGGTGAAACGCTATTGTCGCACTATGCAACTGCGCGAAGGCGACAGCAAATTCATTGAGGGCTATCGTCATGCCCATTCCGAAGGGATAATTTGGAAAGAGATAATAGATGGAATCCGCCAAGTTGGCATCCTTGAAATGGAAGTCTATATCCTTGGCACAAAATTATTTATGATAGTTGAGACACCTGTTGATTTCAATTGGGACGAAGCCATGGAACGCTTGGCAACACTACCACGTCAACAAGAATGGGAAACATTTATGTCCCGTTTTCAAGATTGCTCTGCCGAAGCATCCGCCGACGAAAAATGGCAAATGATGGACCGCATGTTCTATTTGTATTAGATTTTTGGAGGAACGGATTTCACGGGCTTCGCACGATTTTCTCCAATACGCTTCCGCTCGCGGTAAAAACATTGAAACAAGTTTCATGTTTTTGCTCGCTTATTCGTATTGTTGAGATAAATCTCCAATATACTTTCGCTCGCGGTAAAAACATTGAAACAAGTTTCATGTTTTTGCTCGCTTATTCGTAT
>CAYWXG010000032.1:0-27390 GCA_964462445.1 uncultured Barnesiella sp.
GTTGATTTTTATAAGCAGTTGTTGTAGTTTTGCACTTGCTACTGGAATCTACGTTAAAAGGGATAAAAGATGGAAAAAAGATGGGGGAAGAGTGTTGTGGAGTATTAGAAGCTGGGAAAAGGAGTAGATAAAAGGTGTCAGAAAAAGGGAAATTGATTGGGAAATGAGAGAAAAAAGAGAGATTTTGCGAAAAGAAGTTGTAAAATCCAAAAAAAAGGTTTACCTTTGCAACGCAAAAGCCCAGATGGCGGAATCGGTAGACGCGCTGGTCTCAAACACCAGTGGGGCAACCCATCCCGGTTCGATCCCGGGTCTGGGTACAAAAGGAGGCTGAAACTCAAGGTTTCGGCCTCTTTTTTTGTTTATTTTGGGCAAGGTGGGCTCCGGTTATAGGGTTGGGGCAGTGTGGAGCAAAGGCTTTTGGGCTCAGTAGTTTTTTAGTGTGGGTAGGCAAATAGTTTAGCGATTTTTTTAGAAATTATCGGCTTGCCTATTTAGAGCGGTCGTTGACGATGTGAGGGCGCGGAGGTCCTCACTCCATGGGCTGGCGCGGTGTATTCCCCTTTCCGGAGGTTTCGCTACGCTTTCCTGTGCTTCGCACGATTTGAGGGCTGGTAAGTCCTCATTCCATAGGCTGATGCGGTAGAATGATATGGCGGTGATTTTGGGGGTCGGTGTGGTGTATTGAGGGCTGGTAAGCCCTCATTCCATAGGCTGGTGCAGTGTGGGGGAATAGTGGAGAGGGCTGTTTTATAAATTGTATAAGACGTATAAGTCAAATGAGAATTATGTTGGAGTTTTAAAGTGTTTCCCGTCTTTGTTGAATTTATGATTGCTTATTGTTTGAGTGTGAATGGGATTGATTTGAGAGATTCGGGTGCGGAGCTATTGCCGTATAGAATGATGTAGTCGCCGGGTAGAGGTAGCATCTCTTCGTTAGCGGGGTCGAACCGTAGGAAGGTGTCGTCGGAGAGGGTGAATTCAAGTTTCTTAGTTTCTCCCGGGCGGAGGTCGACACGAGCGAAGTCGCGAAGTTGCATTTTGGGGCCCTCGGTGTCGGCCGGTCGACTTATGTAGATTTGTATGGTTTCTGTTCCGGCAACTTTGCCGTTGTTGGTAACCGGCACAATGAGAGTTTTGACGCCTTTTTTATTTTTGATTTTAGCTTTTCCGATTTTGAATTCAGTGTAGCTGAGTCCGTGCCCGAAGTGGTAGAGAGGAGTCCCTTGGTAGTAGCGATATGTACGGTTTTTCATGCTATAATCGAGGAAGTCGGGGGTTCTGTTTTTGTTGTTATCGTTCCAATATTTGGCATCGAAACCCGGGAGCCCGTTGGAAGCTTTTGTCTGCGAGAAGAAGCTTTCGATAATTTTGTCGGAAGTGTGATTGGCACCGGGAACGTATTTGAGTTGGTCGGCAGGGATTCGTTGAATGAAGCTGCCATTCCGATAGGTTGAGGGAAAACCGTAGCAAGTCCAGCGCGACCGACACCGTGGAGAGCTTCGTTCCACCAGTTATATTGTTTAATGCCCAATCGAGGAATGGCTGGAGAATAGTTTTGCATCAGAGCCGCTTTTTCTTCAAGAGTCATTTCTGCCACAATGCTTTCCGCACGTTGTAGCGGAGTAGCAGTAGGGTTGTTGTAAACTTGGGCGATTGATGCGAGGGGAGTTATTGCGCTTAAAAGAATAAATAATTTCAGTTTCATGATATAAATGTTAGGTTTCCCACATAGTTATAATTTTTGGGGGAAACCTAATATATAAATAGCGCAATAATCAGAAGGAGTGATGAATAGATGAGTTGTAAATGAATCAGCTGTTGAGTTGGCGGTCGGCAGGAGTGTCGGAGTTGTTGTCATTGATTTGAACAGCTCGATGATTGTAAGCTCTAATGCCAATACCCTCAAATAGCGAAGTGATGGCAAAAAGAATCATTGCGATACCGGAAAGGAGAGCTACCGTGGATTGGTTATCGTTGTTGCGCAGTCCCGGTATAAAGAAAAGTGCGCAAGCAATAGCGACAATAATTGAGGGCAATATGTAGAGCCAACGGTCGAAAGTAGCGGGACGAAGTCCGCGCAAAAGCATGTAAATGTGGTATAGACCTCCCAATAGGAAGAAAGTGGCGAAAATATAAATTAGGGGAGTGCGGAAAGTTTCCGGGATGAAGCACATCATAGCTCCGAGGATAATTGCTGAGATAGAAACCGTCCAATTGACAAATCGAGACCAAGCTGATTGTTGCCGTTGCTCAGATTTGGCGTTGTCATGTTCCTTTTCACTGTTTCTTTTTTTCTTAGAGAGAAAGAGGGAAAAAGTGCTTACGACACCGGGTACGATAAAAGCGATACCGGTGAAAAAAACGAGCGAGTTAATGAAGTCGGGGCGCCGACAAGCCGCAATGAAAAGGATACCAACGCCTATGATTATCAGATTGATGATAGTAAATCCGCTATGTTTCATGATAGTAACAAAGTGAAAGAGTTATAAAAGAGGGAGTAAATATTTAACGGGAAATAGGTATAAAAGGTTTTATTGCGGAGTCATTTCTCCACAAATTGGAGATGTCATTTCACGCACAACAGTAGCTTGGTCGTAGGATTTAGCGAGGAGGTGCATGAGTTTTGTTATAGCGGCTTCGGAAGTAATATCATGACCGGAAATAGCACCGGCTTCGAGGAGTCGGTTGCCGGCATAGTAACGACGGCTGTGAACTCCTCCGGCGATGCATTGGGTGACGTTTACAATAATTTTGCCTCGGTCGACAGCTGCACGGATTGAATCGTAGAACCATTGAGTAGTAGGCGCATTTCCGGCTCCGTAGGTGCGGAGAACTATCGCTTTAATCCCGGGATTGGCGAGTTGATATCTCAAAGAAGCGTCGGAAAGTCCCGGAAAAAGGTCGATAAACATCACCGAGGTATCCATCGCTGTGTGAACTTCGAGAGGTCGATTGTTTTTGGGGCGACGCAAGACGTCGTGATTGAAGTTTATGCCCAGACCGATTTGAGCCAATGGAGGGTAGTTGTAGCTTTTGAATGCGTTGAAGTTGTCGGCACTTTTTTTAGTGGCACGGTTTCCCCTCCAAAGGTAGTTTTCGAAAAGTATAGCGACTTCACGAATCATTGGCCCATTGTCGACAGGGTCGATAGCTGCCGCGATTTGCAAAGCGGTGATAAGGTTTTCTTCGCCATCGGTACGCACTTCACCGATGGGGAGTTGCGAACCGGTAATAATTACGGGTTTGTCGAGATTTTGAAGCATGAAAGAGAGAGCGGAGGCGGTGTAGGCCATGGTGTCGGTGCCGTGTAGCACTACGAATCCGTTGAACTCATTATAGTGCTTCTCAATCTGTGTCGCGATGTCGGCCCAGTTGGAGGGCTTCATATCAGAAGAGTCGATAGGCGGGTCGAATTGAATGTGCTCAATGACGAAATCAAGCATTTTAATTTTTGGTACGTTGTCAATCAGGTGATTGAAATTGAATGGGCGCAATGACTTAGTCGTAGCGTCTTCAATCATGCCGATAGTGCCTCCGGTGTAGAGGATTAAAATGCGTGGCTTCATGGTAACATTGAAATTCAAATTCGTAATAATTTCTCGAAAAATGTTGCGTTAGCAAACTTTAGATCCGGGGGATAGAGGCCCTTCGGGCGTGATAACTGTGAGAGAGCCGTCGGGGTTTTCAGCCGATAAAATCATGCCTTGCGATTCAATTCCTTTAAGTTTTCGCGGGGGGAAGTTGGCGATGAAGCACACTTGACGTCCCACGAGGTCTTCCGGTTTGTAGAATTTCGCGATACCGGAAACGATAGTGCGTCCACCCATTCCATCGTCGATTAAGAATTTGAGTAGTTTGTCGGCTTTAGGCACGGCTTGACATTCAAGAACTTTCCCGACGCGAATGTCGAGTTTTAGGAAAGTGTCGAAGTCGACGGGCGCAGCTTGTGGCTCCGGTTGCCAAGCTTTGAGTTTGTTTTGCTCTTTAATTGCAGCAAGTCGGTCAAGTTGAGCTTGTATAGTTTCGTCCTCGATTTTTTCAAAGAGGAGTTGTGGTTCGTTGAGTTGAGTTCCGGCGGCAATAATGTCGGATTTGCCGAGTGTTGTCCAAGCTATTTCGTTGAGAGATAGCATGTCGCGGAGTTTTTTGCTCATGAATGGAAGGAAAGGCTCGAAAGCGATTGCAATGTTAGCGCAAATCTGAAGCGAGACGTTAAGAATAGTAGCAACGCGCTCCATGTCGGTTTTCGCGAGTTTCCAAGGCTCAGTTTCTTGCAAGTAACGGTTACCGATACGAGCGATGTTCAAAGCTTCTTTTAGTGCTTCGCGGAAGTGGAAAGTTTCGAGCGCATTTGTGAGTACTTCGATAGAATTGTTGATTTCATCGAAGGCGGTTTTCTCTACCTCGGAGGGTTCTCCGGCTTGCGGAACAATACCATTGAAATATTTGAAAGTCAACACCATTGCACGGTTAACGAAGTTTCCAAGGATAGCAACGAGCTCGGAGTTGTTGCGAGTTTGGAAGTCGCGCCAAGTGAAGTCGTTGTCCTTAGTTTCGGGCGCGTTGGCGGTGAGTACGTATCGAAGCACATCTTGCTTACCGGGGAAATCTTTCAAATATTCGTGAAGCCAAATAGCCCAGTTTCGCGAGGTAGAAATTTTATCACCTTCAAGGTTAAGGAACTCGTTGGCGGGAACATTGTCGGGGAGTTGGAAGTTGTCGCCGTAGGCCATCAACATAGCGGGGAATACGATGCAGTGGAACACGATGTTGTCCTTTCCGATGAAGTTGATGATGCGAGTGTCGTCGTCCTTCCACCATTTTTGCCAAGATTCAGGCAGTAGTTCGATAGTGTTAGAGATATAACCGATAGGAGCATCAAACCACACATAAAGGACCTTGCCATCGGCACCTTCAACCGGTACGGGTACACCCCAATCGAGGTCACGGCTTACGGCACGGGGTTGCAAACCGAGGTCGAGCCAAGATTTGCATTGACCGTAGACGTTGGTTTTCCATTCTTGGTGTCCTTTTAAGATCCAGTCTTCGAGGTTGGCTTGCCAACGGTCGAGGGGTAGATACCAGTGTTTTGTTTCGCGCAAAACGGGAGTGTTACCAGTGATAGCACTTTTAGGATTTATGAGGTCGGTGGCATTGAGGGAAGTGCCACATTTTTCGCATTGGTCGCCGTATGCGCCTTCGGCGTGGCAATGAGGACACTCTCCGGTCACGTATCTATCGGCGAGGAATTGGTTGGCTTTCTCGTCGAATAGTTGCATTGAAGTTTTTTCTATGAATTGGTTGTTGTCGTAGAGACGACGGAAAAACTCCGAAGCAGTTTTGTGATGAATGTCGGAAGAGGTTCGAGAGTAAATGTCGAAAGAGATACCAAGACCTTCGAAAGAATCTTTAATAATGGCATGGTATCGGTCGACGATATCCTGAGGAGTAAGACCTTCAGCTTTAGCTTTAATAGTGATAGGCACACCGTGTTCATCGCTACCGCCAATCATTAAAACTTCACGACCTTGAAGGCGCAAGAAGCGCGCATAGATGTCGGCCGGGACGTAAACCCCGGCAAGGTGTCCGATGTGAACGGGACCATTAGCATATGGGAGAGCGGTAGTGATAAGGGTGCGTTTGAAATCTTTCATATCAGGATATTTAATTTATTTACAGAATATTAGAGGATTGGACGTTGAGAATAGTCCACACTTAGTTCATTATAAGTACAAAGTTATAAAAAAAATTAGAGGTGAGTATGAATTTCGCGCATTTTTCGTGAATAAAGGGGGTAATTTTGTGAGAAAAAGCAAGAAATGGAGAAAGGGAATAAAAAAGGGAATTTAAAGAAGATGAATAGAGTAGATGAAATAATTTTTTCGTTGCCAATGAAAGGTGAGCGAGAGGTATGCGGCATGAGAGTGACGGAGTGTAGTAATTTGCGCCGCTCGAAGGAATGTAGCCATCTTGAAGCAGTGGGCAGAGTGATGAAAAATGAGAAGTTGTCGGGGTTGCCGATTGTTGTGATTAGAGATAGTGCAGGAGGTAGAATTGGCATAGTAAAAACCGGGAATAGATTGCGTGCGACAAAACTGACGGGCGAAGAATCGGGATATGATGTAGGAGGAGTGGCCGGAAATGTTTTGGAAGTAGTGATGACAGGCGAAGATAAGGGAATTGTTATGACCGACGCTGGTAGGTATAATTTGATGAAGCGAGAGGGTAAATGGGTAGTAGAAGAGGAAGGCGCTTATCCGGTGCTGCATTTCGAGGTAGGAGATGTCATGCAGCTGAGTGTTGTCGCTGAGGCGCGGGAATTGAAGGGGATTTATGATACTCGGTCGACGCGATTGATAGATGCTGATGCGGAGCGATTGCGAAATGATTTGTTGCGATGCTATTATGAGCTTGTTGATAAGACCAATCGCGGAGGGATGGAGTTGCAACCGGTACTTGCTCGATATCGATTGGAGGGTGAAGCCGGAGAGGTGTTGTATCGGTCGCCAATAGTGCAAGTAGGGGCATCGTCGGGAGTGCAGTGTGTAGAAGAATTGAGATGTGACTTGGTAGAGAATAATAGCCGACGTGGAGAGTTGCGATTGTCGGCGGAAGTGTATAAGTTGCGTTTATGTGGGAGGTCGGCGAGTGAAGTTTCAGCCGAGAAGGTAAAGCGATTGGTTGTGGAGACATCGTTGCCGGTTCACCCGGTGGTAGGGAATGTGGTTGCTGCCAATGTGTTGGAGCAATCGGGAACAAATGGAGTTGCATTACGATGCTTTTTGCCCGGTGCTTCGGTGACAATGGTATCCTCGCGCGAAGATGTTGCTCGTCGGTTGAGCCGATTAGCGATGAAGGGGGATATTGCATTTCGGGAGTCGTTGGTTGTGAATAATCCATTTGCGTCGGGGAGGGAGATAGCGTTGAATGTAAATGTGGCACGAAGCGGAGTGAATGGAGTGGACTCAGAGATTGCGGCTGTAGAAGAGATGTTGCGCCGAAGTGTAAAAGTAGAGCCTGAGATGGCGTGTAAATGCATGTTGCCCAATAGGTTTGTAGCAGAAAGTGGATGCGTAGTCGGGAAATATATAGTGTGGGGTGGAGTCAGAGTTAAAGGATTTCAAGGATATGGAATAGACTCATTTACGACGACGGTCAGTGAAGCCGGGGAGATACATTCATGGCGCAGTGTCGTAGAAACGGAGTTGTCAACCGGTAAAAGAAGGGTTGTTACGAGTTGGGGGACAGAAAATGCGCCGTTGAAGTTGTCGCCGATTTTGAGTTATCCGCGGGTCGATGCGGTGAAGATGCGGATAACGCTTGAACGAGACGGAATAGTATATAGAGGAGAGTTTCCGTTGCAACCAAATGAGAGCCGAACCGGAGCGTATTATTTCAATGAAGATGGAAGAGAAATAGATTTGCCGGCGATTGAAGATAGTTTTTCATATATTATAGATGAAAAAGAAGATGAGCAATATGCGTCGTTGGTAGTGGTGTCGTCGGTTGGGAATCCGATGGAGAGTAGGGGGTTAGAGACAGTAGGAACGGGAAGATTGGTGAAAGTGTTAGGGGTTGATAGGCGTGGCAGTGCGTGGGATTTTGGGAGGCATCGCGTGTATGTCATGACGGAAGGAGGTATATATTTGCTGAGTGTAGGCTTAGAGGGGAAGTCGTTGATGTGTAATAGGATAGATCGTCGGGGAGTGATGAGCAAAGGAGGAATTGCCGAGACAGACGATGACCGATATCCGGTAGTGTGTGTTGCATCGGGAGATTTGATAGGTTTGAGTCGCGGGAATGTGTCAACACTTGAAGAGGGGATTAGCGAGGAGAAATTAGGTTGGGATATATGCAATAAAGAGTTGTGGTTAGCTGAAGCATCAGGGCTGACGCGAGTGAAAGAGAGATTAGATGGAGGTTGGCGCCAAGTGGGAGGGATTACTGTTACCGGATTTCAAGATAGCGGAGAGGGATTGTTGGTAGAGAGTGATACGGGAATTAGAGATACGACACTTGGAGAGGAGGGTATGTCAACGATAGGATATAGGTTGAAATTTGAGCTATCGGGATTGGACCGGTTGCGTTGCGTGCGTAAGTTGCAGCAAGTTGGCATTGATATGCGAGGAGAGATGGTAGTCGGGACCGTGGGAGTCGCAGTTCGCATCCCCGGTATAGATGAAGCAGGCTATGTGGGCGAGATGTCGATTGCAGGAGATGTCGATATGCCGTTGGTTATGCAGATGGGTGGTTGCCAAGGCTCGGAGGTGGAAGTGGCGATGAGTTTAGAAATGAAATCCGGTAGCGAATTAAGAGAGATGTTAGTAATTAAATCGTAGTTTAAAGAGCTATTTAAGGAAAGGTTTATTAATCTTGTAAGATGAAAATTAACAAAAGAAGAACATAAAAATAAACAAAAATGAAATTAGGAAAGATTAGCTTGCAGTTAGGCGTGATGATGTTGGCGATGATTGCAATTCGTCCGGTGTTGAAAATAGAAAATAATTAGTCCGGATAAAAGGTGGTAAAAAATGGCTAAAGGGAGCATAGAGGCTCCCTTTAGTTGTATATGTCGAAATGTGAATTAAATAAGTCGGATGCCGGCGGCGGCGAGTTGCTCAATTTGTTCTTCGGGCCAAATCGAAGCTTGAACTTCACCGATGTGGGCTTTTTGCAAAAGGAACATACATAGACGACTTTGCCCGATACCACCGCCAATAGAAAGAGGGTATTTTCCTTCGAGGAGTGCTTTGTGGAATTTGAGGTTGGCACGTTCCGGGCACCCTGCTTTTTCGAGTTGGCAACGAAGAGCTTTAGCGTCGACGCGAATACCCATAGAAGAAATTTCAAATGGGCAGTCGAGTACAGTGTTCCAAAGCATAATGTCGCCATTTAGTCCGGTAGAGCCTTCACCATTGTCGGTGGACCAGTCGTCGTAGTCGGGAGCGCGACCGTCGTGAGGCTTCCCGTCGGCGAGAGTGTCGCCTATGCCGATAATAAATACAGCGCCATATTTCTTAGTGGCTTCATATTCACGTTGTTTTGGCGAGAGATTGGGATATTCGCGTTGCAATTCTGCAGCATGAACGAAAGTGATTTCGCGCGGTAGAGTTGGGGTAATGTGTGGGAAACGGTGATATATCATTTCCTCAGTGTCGAGCAACGCAGTGTATATTTTTTTGACAATATCTTTAAGGAATGAGAGGTTTCTTTCGGGAGCTTCGATAGCGCGTTCCCAGTCCCATTGGTCTACGTAAAGCGAGTGAAGGTTGTCGAGGTCTTCATCGGCACGAATGGCGTTCATGTCGGTGTAAAGGCCAAACCCGGGAGCGATATCGTAGTCGGCGAGTTTAGCTCGTTTCCATTTTGCGAGAGAATGCACGACTTCGGCATGTTGACCGCCAATAGCTTTGACGTTGAAGCCGACCGGCGTTTCGGTGCCATTAAGATCGTCATTAAGTCCGGTGCCGGAAAGTACGAAAAGGGGTGCAGTTACGCGTCGGAGGTTGAGAGATTCCGAGAGCCGGTCCTGGAAGAACATTTTAATGTCCTTGATAGCAATCTCCGTAGTTTCGGGGAGAAGTTTAAGTTTGTATTTAGAAGGAATAATGACGGCCATAAAGCTAAGAATTAATCAATGATTGCAAAATGCAAATTAAAGTGGTGCAAAGATAAGCAAGATGATTTAAATAAGCAAATATATTAAACAAAATGACAACAAAAAGCATATAGTGGAATAAAGAAATGTAATAAGGAAAAAAGTGGGGAATGAGTTTGAGGGGAAGATTATAATAATTATATGTGAGGTAGACCTCCAATATACTTTCGTTCGCGGTAAAAACATTTAAACAAGTTTCATGTTTTTGCTCGCTTATTCGTATATGTGAGATAAATCTCCAATATACTTTCGTTCGCAGTAAAAACATTGAAACAAGTTTCATGTTTTTGCTCACTTATTCGTATATTTGTGAAAGGAAATAAGATTAAATATATTAAATGACATAAAAGATTATATTATCATGAAAACAAGAACAATCATTCTTACACTTTTCGCATTTCTATTTGGTAAGGCACTTGCCCAAAATCCGGATCCACGCGCGTTGACCATTTATCAGATAATGGTCGCTTCATATCAACACTCGCCTGACGGTGCACCGGGCTACAGCGCAATGTGGGGCCCGGATGATGCTCGCAAAAATGGTAATCTACGTGGAATCATTAATGCGCTCGATTCAATCAAGTCGTTGGGTGTTAATGCAATATGGATGACTCCGATATTTGACAGTTCAACTGCAACGGGTGGAGAAAAGTTGCAGGCAACAGGTTATTTTACCAATAATTTTTTCAAAATAGATCCTCATTTCGGAACAGAAGCCGAATTTAAGGAGTTGGTAGATAAAGCGCATAGTTTGGGCATGTACGTGATGCTTGATGGTGTATTCGGACATCATGGAGGAGTGACAACGCCGTCGCCATCGGGGTATATGCTCGATACACAGGTGGTCTATTCCGACCGAGGGGAGCAGGGTGGTTCCGGAAATATCGCATATCCCGGCTCTCTCGACTACATGACGGAGGTGGCTACATATTATATAGATAAGTATGGTATTGACGGATGGCGTCTCGACCAAGCATATCAAGCGACGCAAGGAGGTCATAATTATTGGATTGAAATGCGAGGCGCTGTAGAAAAATTGGTGGCAGAGCGTAAAGCACGTGGAGAGAAATGGGGCACGTTAGGCTATATGGTAGGAGAAGATTGGGGAAATGCAGATGTGATAAATCGCGGAGTGTATCGCGATGGCGGTTTGATAAGCGCATTTGACTTTGATGGCAAAGAAAGAATTTCGGGCCCGATGCAAAAGGTAGATGGCGCAGGATTGGAAAATGGTTGGGCTGATATAATTACTACGTTATCACCACCCACCGCTCGCGGTTATCTTAATGATGAAGTTATGCCCAATCTCTATTTGACAAACCATGACGGCTATCGATTGGCTGATCATTTCGACCCCGCCGACCCGCAGTATTATGATAAAATGAAGTTGCGCTACGGTATCTTGGCGGCATATTCAGGTCCGATCACCTTATATTATGGCGATGAGTTTGCAGACCGCTCACTTGAGTCGGTAGGAGCGCAACCCGACAATATTGCACGCACAACAGGGCATTTGTCGCCACGCAATGCGGGAGAAGCATCGTTGCGCGACTTTGTAGCTATGTCAATGAAATTTCGTGCGGAAAATCCGGCGATGTGGCGCGGCAATGCTGCATTTACAACAATGCGCGGACACAATGGCGCTGATATACTTGTAGTAACCAAGCGCGACCCCGAGTCAAAGAATAAGGTTGCAATTATATTCTCCGATAAACCTGTCACGTTGAAGTTTCCGACATTGTCGGACCCTGTCAAAGTGGAATCATTAATACCTAAGTTTGTGAAATTCTAATGGCAAAAAATCTCCTCTCACGCTATATATGGCTCGTGGACACGATTCGTCGATACGGGTCGGTAACGCGCAGGCAACTTGATGAGGCATGGGTGCGTTCGGCTTATTCTGAAGGCGCGCCCTTGCCTCGCCGAACATTTTATAATTATCGTGCGGCAATAGAGGATCTTTTCAATATCTCGATAGTGTTTAATTCGTCGGACAATACGTATTCAATAGATGAGGATACTTCGGCAGAGGGATTGACGGATTGGTTGCTCAATTCGGTAGCGATGACGAATATGTTGAGTGATGCCCGCGAAGTGGCGGATAAAATATTCCTGGAGGAGGTTCCGTCGGCGCGTGATTATCTTCCACCGATGGTCAATGCACTAAAAGATAGCCGAGTGGTGGTGATGGACTATCATCCATATACTCGACAGACTCCACATCGGGCTATCTCTTTTCACCCATATTTTTTGAAGATATTCCGTCAGAGATGGTATGTCACGGGATTGAATGTTGGAGAAGATAAGATAAAAACTTATGCCCTTGACCGAATAGTGTCGATGCATGTCGTCGATGAACAATACAGTATCCCCGAATATTTTGATGCTACGGCTTATTCAAAAGATAGTTTTGGAATAGTGTTTAATCGAGGTGAAGTGAAAGATGTGATACTTCGAGTAGATGCGCGTCAGGCAAAATATTTTCGAGCGTTGCCGTTACACCATTCGCAGCAAGAGACGTTGTCGGACGGATATTCACTATTTAGTTATCGCATGAAATTATCGGAAGATTTTGTTCAGGAACTACTGTCGCATGGTTCAAGCGTGACTGTTGTGCGGCCGCCGGAATTGCGCGCGATGATAACATCGTCACTACGTGCCAGTCTTGCCAATTATGAAAAATCATAGAAGTAAATAATGTAGGAGTTGTAAACAATATAATAATGATTGTGTAATACCCTTATCACACTCACCCCAATGAAAAGAATATCATCGACACAGTCCGGAGCTAATAAGCAGCTATTTTCGCTCAATTTGATACGAGCGGTTGCTATTATAATGGTATTGCTACATCATTGTTTGCGCGATGATTTGAGTGAAGATTTTAAGTATCTGCTTGATTTGGTCCTCGATGCCGATGCATTGCTGTTTTTTATGATATCCGGGGCGTTGTTGATGCCGGTGAAGGGTTCGTGGAGTGAATTTATCCGCCGAAGAGCCGTGAAAGTGTTTGTACCGTTTGTGATTTGGACGTTGATATATGCGCTTAGCTATTATTCAGATGGTTGGATAAATGATTACACTTTGGCAATGCAGATAAGGTGGAGTTGGTTGTCGTTTAATTTTTGGCCGGGTTGGTTTATTCCAACACTAATATCGTTGTATCTAATAATGCCTTTATTGTCGCCTTGGATTGCGACGGCCACGCGCAAGCAGTTTCACTATGTGTTGATATTGTGGTTGTTGAGTAGCGTATTGCCATATTTGCAGCCGATAGCGGGCTTTGACATTCGATACACACCTTTTACTTTGATGCTCAACGCAGTGCCATATGCCATAATCGGATATTATCTGACATATTATCGTAATCGGCAGCCGTTGTTGCCGTCGTATGTAGTTCAAGAGCCAATTGGAGGGGTTACGATGTCGGAGGCACGTCGACAAGCGCGTCGAATCCGATTGGTTGTGATGTATGCCATGATGATAGTCGCCGGAGTGGTGTTGCCATTTGTGTTGCGCGATGCTTTTGATCAGGTTGATGTGCGAAGTATAAGTCATGAATGGACAGCAACCCCCGGAGTGGTTCTTTCTATATTCTATTTTTCTCTTTTGATCAGAGTCAAGACTCTTGGGGTAATAGTTGATAAAGTTGTCAATATAGTATCGCGCTATTCATTTGGTATATATTTGAGCCATTCGTTGTTTCTAACGGTATTGTTTCCGCGATTTATTCCGGAGATAATGGATTCTACGATACTACTTTTTATTATGGTGTTCGCGAGTTCGTTTGCGCTGACATATTTGTTAAGGAAGATACCATTTCTCGGTCGATATATGGGATAAAAAAAAGACACAAAAAGAGCCGTTTCACAACGGCTCTTTTCTTTAAACCTTTATCTTAATCTAATACTATGAAAAACACACATACAAAAGAAGTAACAATTTTTGATTTGACAAAATGTTTTGGCGTTTTTTTGAGGGATTCGTACTAAAAAATGTGAAAATGGCGAATATTGGCAGAAAAGGGTAAAAAAAAGACCTAACTCTGCAAGTTAGACCTTTTTATAGATTAAAAAAATGTCGGGGTGAGAAGACTCGAACTTCCGACCTCCACGTCCCGAACGTGGCGCGCTGCCAACTGTGCTACACCCCGATTGGCTTTCAGCGTGCAAATTTACAAATTATTTTTTATATAACCTCGTGTTTTGGAATTTTTTTGGTTTTTGATTAGAGCTATTATTGCATTTTGGCATTGAGGATTGCATTTAGGACTAAAGGGCCTTTTATTTAGAAGATTTTCGTGGGGACCACGTAATTAGGTCGCGTTGTGCGGTGAAGCGTGGGAAATTGCGAGTGAGGGGCGCGATTAAAAGAGTAGATATTGCAATGACGGTTATGAAAGTGATAGCGTCGTGGAGAAGACTGTCCTTAAGTCCGAGGGCTTGCAGAATGTTTCGTGAAATATGAAAGAGTGAGCAGTGTACTCCGAGAATAATGAGGGAGTATCGTCCGATATATTTTAGGAATGGTAGCGGTCCGATTTTTTTGCAGAGCAGTAGGGTGGTGATTACAATAGCGAATGCGCCAATGAAGTAGAATATCGGGCTACCATCTATTTTTATGGAACTGAGAGTTATTACCGGGGATTCACCCAAGAAATAGGCGCCAACTGCAATTGCAATGAGAAGGGATATGTAGAGCCAAGAGAATCGGTCGTGGCGGTTAGGGTAAAGAAAAGAGGTGTTGCGCAGACAATAACCGAGGAAGAAGAAAGGGATGGCGACGAGAGCGGAGTCAATGAAGAGGGGGAGCATGTAGTCGCCGGAGAAAAGAATTAGAGCTGCGACAGAAAGGGCACAAGAGATAGCCCCAAGAGATATAATATTGTGGCAGTAGCGGTGTAGTATAAAGAAAATAGTATTTGCCCAAAATAGAGCGAAAAGGAACCATAGCGCGATGTTGACGGAGAAAACGGCATTTGGATTAGTGAAGAAATCAAAAAATCCAATGTTAATATCAATGTCAAGCAAAGTGCGAATGGCAACGAAGATGATGTAGCTACCGGTGTAGAAGAAGAAAAATGGGATTATTATTTTGTTGATTTTCTTGATTACAGTGGGTAGAAATCCGCCATAGTCCTTAAAGAAAAGCCCTGAGAGGGTGAAGTAGAAAGGCATTCTCAAAAGGGCTAAGAATTGCAAAGAATCGGCGAAAAGTCCGCTATGCAGAAACACGACCAAAAGTATGCATATACCTTTGGCCGTGTCGATATATTCAATTCGCGGTTTGGCGGATTGTGTTGAGATCGATTGTTCCGAATTATTTGACACGGAGTAGGAAATAGTTTTTCTTACCTTTCTGTATCAAAATGTATTTGTTGTTGAGAAGCATGTCGGCAGAAGCGGGCGAGTAGACGTCGGCAACCTTTTCTTTGTTGATTGCGAACCCGCCTTGTTGAGCCAACTTGCGAAGCTCGGCTTTAGATGGGAACACGGGAGCTTTGTCGGTGAGGAGGTCGGCGATTTTAGTATCACCGTTGAGGTCGTAGGCGGAGATTTCAAATTGAGGCACGCCTTCAAATACGGCGAGGAGAGTGTCTTCGTCGATTTTGCGAAGAGTCTCAGATGCTTTGTTAGAGAAAAGGATTTGAGAAGCTTCAACGGCAGCATTGTAGTCCTCTTCGCTATGCACCATTATTGTGATTTCTTTCGCAAGACGTTTTTGTAGCGGACGCAGACCGGGGTCGGCAGCTTGCTGAGCGATAAGTTCGTCGATTTCCTCTTTGGGGAGAGAAGTGAAGATCTTAATATATTTTTCGGCATCTGCGTCGGAAACGTTGAGCCAGAATTGGTAGAATTTGTAGGGAGAAGTGTAGCGAGGATCGAGCCATACGTTGCCACTTTCTGTTTTGCCGAATTTTCCACCATCGGCTTTTGTGATGAGGGGGCAAGTCAAAGCAAAAGCATCGTCGGCGCCGTTAATGCGGCGAATAAGTTCAGTACCGGTTGTCATGTTGCCCCATTGGTCAGAACCACCGAGTTGAAGACGACACCCCATCTCGTTGTAGAGGTGAAGGAAGTCGTAGCCTTGAAGTAGCTGGTAGGAGAATTCGGTGAACGACATACCCTCACGCGCTTCGCCTGAAAGACGTTTTTTTACAGAGTCCTTTGCCATCATGTAGTTGACAGTGATGTGCTTGCCGATGTCGCGGATGAATTCAAGGAAAGAGAATTTCTTCATCCAGTCGTAGTTGTTGACCAAAATAGCAGCGTTGGGCGCATCGGAGTCAAAGTCGAGGAATTTAGCGAGTTGGCGTTTGATAGCGTCTTGATTGTGGCGAAGAGTTTCTTCGTCGATTAGTTTGCGTTCTTGGCTTTTCATCGAGGGGTCGCCAATCATACCGGTAGCGCCACCAACGAGAGCGATAGGTCGATGACCGGCACGCTGGAAGTGCTTAAGCATCATGACGCCGACAAGGTGACCGATGTGAAGCGAGTCGGCAGTAGGGTCGATGCCGAGGTAGGCAGTGGTCATTCCTTTTTTGAGCTGTTCGTCGGCACCGGGAGTCACGGAGTGAATCATTCCGCGCCATGTGAGTTCTTGTATGAAGTCCATAATTATAGTATGCAGTTAAAAAGATTTATTCATGGATTATTTAAGCGCAGCGAGAGCTTCGGCGATGCGACGCATAGCTTCGCGAATGTTGTCGTCGGAAGTTGCGTAGCTCAATCTGATGTAACCGTCGAGGCAGAAAGCTGCACCGTCGACAGTTGCAACGTGGGCTTTGTCGAGGAGATAGAGCGCGAGTTCGCCCGAAGTGTTGATAGTAGTTTCGCCGTCGGATTTGCCCAAGAAAGATGTAACTCGGGGGAAGAGGTAGAATGCCCCTTGCGGCTCGTTGCATTCGAATCCGGGGATTTGACGGGCGAGTTCAACTACGAGGTCGCGACGGCGTCGGAACGCTTCGCACATTTGATGAACACAATCTTGTGGACCTTCGTAGGCAGCTTCGGCAGCTTTTTGAGCTATAGAAGAGCATCCGGAGGTGTATTGGCTTTGCAACTTGTTGACCGCTTTAGCGAGCCAAAGAGGAGCAGCGCAGTAGCCGATGCGCCAACCGGTCATTGCGTAGGCTTTCGACACGCCGTTGATGATAACGGTGCGGTCGGTGATTTCGGGGAATGAAGCCAACGAGGTAAAAGAGCCGGTGAAGTTGATGTGTTCGTAAATTTCGTCGGCGAGGACAATAATGTCGGGATATTTAGCGATAACGTCGACGAGGGCTTGAAGTTCATCTTTAGAATATACTGAGCCGGTTGGGTTGGACGGGGAGCAAAGAAGAATCATGCGAGTGCGTGGCGTGATAGCTTCTTCGAGACGTTGCGGGGTGATTTTGAAATCGTCCTCAAGAGTGGTTGGCACGAGAACGTTAGTACCGCGAGCGAGTTTCACCATTTCAACATACGACACCCAAGCCGGAGTGGGGATAAGCACTTCGTCGCCGGGGTTGATAGCAGCGAGGATAACGTTGCAAAGCGCTTGCTTAGCACCGTTTGACACTACGATTTGTTCGGGGGCGAAGTCGATGCCGTTTTCCTCTTTGAGTTTGCGAGAAACGGCTTTTCGGAGCGACATATAGCCGGGGACCGCGGTATAGAAAGTGAAATTTTCGTCGATAGCGCGTTTGGCCGCCACTTTAATATGGTCGGGAGTGTTGAAATCGGGTTCACCGACAGAGAGGTTGATTACGTCGACGCCTTGAGCTTTAAGCTCGTTGCTTTTTTGCGACATGGCCAAAGTGGCAGAGGGAGAGAGCGATTGAATAAGCTCAGAAATATGTGTCATAATAAATTATATTATGGAAATTACCTATTGCAAAATTTTTTGGCAAAGATAGCAAAATTCTTTTAAAAGAAGGAAAAATGAGAGATTTATGTAGGGTGAATTAGTGAATAAAAGTTCAATTTGCTTCCGATTGTGATAAGGAGCGCAATAAAAATATAAAACGTGGTTAGTGGAGATGTTTTTTATAAAAGAAGAGACGGCGGGACAGAGGATGTCGAGCCGTCTCATGCTATTTAGATGAAATGATTTCTAAAAATAGAATGATTTCAATTTATGGATAGACCGGAAGTTATTTTTTTGCAATTTTCTTGGTGATGACACCATCGGCAGAGTAGATGCTTGCGATGTAGACACCGGTAGTCAACTCTTGAATAGAGATTTCGTTGGAGTTGGCTTCGGCGACGGTACGACCGCTCATGTCGCAAACGACGATTTTTTCAACGTCAGTGCCTACAACTTCAATAGCATTGTCACTTACTTTTACAAAAAGGTCGTTGTTGGTGATTTCGTCAACAGCGCTGATTTCTCCGCCATACAATTCGATGTTGTCGAGAATGAGGTGCTCGCAATTTTCCGAACGAATGCGGAATGCGATGTAGATAGTTTCATAAGAAGCATACCAGCTCAAATCGAGACCGCGAGTTTTGAACTCAGCACTTTCATTGAGATATTCTTTCTCAGTGAAATAATACCAAGAGTCGTCGCCATTGGTAGACACCATCACTGAGTAATTTTCAAGGAAGTAGGGGTTGAACGAAGCTACATCCCACACGAGAGTTGCATTTTCCGAAGGGTGGAACGGCGGCAATACGCACCAACGGTCGGCTTTGTCGGTTCCATCGAGCCAAGAAGTACCCGCTAACATATATTCGCCAAATTGCTCATGGGTTTGGATGGCGAATATACCCCAACCTTCTTCATTGAATTCAGCGCCGGCATTCTCATTTACAGTACCTTCATCTTCAGCACGGAAAGTGAAATCGGCGGGGAGTTGGCCATCTTCGAAGTCCCAAGATTGAGCCGGAGTGCCCATTACTCTGAATTTCAAAGATTTAGAGTTGTTGTCGAGAGAGTTGTCGTTGTCAGCCACAATTTCTACTTTGAGGGTGTATTCACCTTCGCTCAAAGAGGCGAGAACGTCGGGTAAAGAAATTGATAAAGTTTCTTGGGCCTTTATAGTCTGATTGAATTCGCTCACCACATTTTCGTTGATTGATACTTTGATAGTAGCATCAACATCGGAGATGCCATAGCTGCGAACGGTGTAATTGATAGTATTCTTGGAGCCTTTGTGGTAGTAGGCACCCGGGTTGGCGATGGCAGTAACGGCGAGGTCAATGTCGTTACTTTCGATTTTTTCGAAAGAAACATCGTCAACGCAAATCCAGTTTTCGTCTTTATCACTATATGCGTAGAACCCGAAATAGATAGTTTGAGGAGAGTCGAAATAGATAATATTGATAGATTCTTCGTAGGCGCTGCGAGCGAAAGGAGCATATTCCACAACGGTGTTGGTCATAGCCGACGGGTCACCTTCGTTGCCATAGTATACGCCCAATTTTTCTGGGTGCGTATCATCACCTGAATACCAGAATTTCAATACATAATAACCGGCTTCGGTGATAGTGATCGGTTCAAGAATCGCCCAGTCGTCAGCGTTATTGTTTTTGTCATAGTTGTAAGCGAGGCAGTAATCGCCGTTGAGCGCCATGCTCCACCATGGGTCGGTATAGAGATCCCATGTGCCTGAATCATTGTTGAGGTTGTATAAAGTAATACCATCTGTGTATTCGTTGGCTTCAAATCCCATGAAGTAGGGTACGGTAGCGGGAGCTTTGTGCAATACGCTTATAGTTGCTGCATCATTAGCGGGATTAATATCGTCGGGATGAGAAGTCCAAGCTTTAATGTTGAAGCTTTTGCGAGGTTCCGACAAGTCGGCTTTGGTAGCGAACGTATGAGTCATTTCTTCGCCAATAGCGAGGGGTTGATTTATATTCTCGGTGGCGATAGTTTCATCATTAACAGCAAATGATAGGTCGAAAGATTCGACATCAACGTTGCCGGTGTTCTTAACTCTCACTGTGACACTTTCTTGCGACAAATTGAAATCGCTTGCGGGAGCAGTGATTTCAGTTATTGTCAAGTCGACGGGATTAGTGGTGAATTGAACAGTCACGTCGCGTAGATATAAACGCCATTTGTCGGCATCGCTGCAAGCATGAATGCCTAAATAGAAGGGCTCGCCGGCAGTGACATTTATCAATTGCAATTGAGTTGTTTCGGTGTCATTAAGAAACAACTCATCGCTAACTCTGTTGGTCATAGCGTCGACTGACGCAGCATTTCCGCTGAACACTTCAACTTTTTCTCCGTAAGAGCTTCCTTTTACTGTGAAAGTTACAACAGCAGATCCGGATTGGGGAGAGGTGATAGCCGGAGAGATTAGCCAGTCGTTGGCAGCGTTAGAGCTATGATAGCTATAAAATACTGTCGGATCGACCGTTTCATCAAACTGCCAGGTTTTGCCATCTTCGTTTACATCGACGACGGTCCAAGTATTAAAGTCATCTTGTGAAGCAAAATTGGTGGTGAAAATAACTTGTGCGAGCGCAGACGAAGCACATAGGCAAACAGCTGCAATAAATGTAAAGATTTTTTTCATATAAAGTCGTTTGAACTCATGTGGTTTGCCTCTTCAAGAATAGAGTTCTTAGATTCTTGAGGACGCTGAAAATTGTTAAGAATACAAATATATATATCTACAATTAAAGTTTTGTATATGGTGTAAAAATTTTGCTATTTTTAACCAAATTGTTTTTTGCCGACGGGTTTTAGTTAAAAAAGGTAACAAAACGGCGCGAAAATGTGATGAAACAAAACAAATAGGATTAAATAAAGGAACTGTGCGGTCCCATGAATTGGAGTTGCATAGTTATAATAAGATTAAATTCCCTTGTTTACAGTAGGAAGGGATTATCGGAAGAGTGAGAATTCGTAGATACGGGCAGTGATGCCGGCTGTTTCCTGCATTGGTTGGAGAATGTAAAGGCGCACGTAGCGAGCAGTCTGCGGCGATTTGAATTTTCCGGAAACAAGGTTTTTCCGGTTTCCGGTCACGATTTCTACCGTGTTCCACTCCTCGGAGGGATTGTTGCGAGTCTGAATAAGCCAAGCGGAAGAAATGTAGCCCGGCAATTCCGATGCGGCGTTGAGCATTTTCCAAGAGGAGAATGAGACAGGCTTGCCCAGATCAAATTCTACAAAACCGGGACGAGCGTTGGTGTCGCACCATTTGGTATTGGCGTCGCCGTCAACGAGGCACTGTGGACGTTCGCGGTCGTTGACATATCCCGACCAAGCGATGATATGCTCCGGTCGCAGTAAATTTTCTTTATGAGTCTCAGAGGCAGTGACCGGCAAGGTGGGGTTTCCGATATTGGCAGTGCGGAAAGCCGGAGCTGCAATTTCGGCACGTTTGATTGGTTCGACGGTAGCTGTAGCTGCGAAGATTACGATATTATTGTTGTCGGGGAGCACGATTTCTGTTGCACCTTTAGGCAGGTCAATCGGGAAAAGGAACATGTAGGTGAATTCGTAGGGCTCATCGCCTTGAGGTGAGTGGCGATGAGTTCCGACCCACGCCACTTCAGTGTCATAGAGAAACCCTTCGGTGTGACCGGTATGTCCCCATTGACCAATGAAACCGGTATAGGAGGGAACTGTGATTTCGGTGGTTAAGCTTCCGGCTTTGATCGTGCCGTTGGTGACTCCATTCTCGATTGCAGCGGCAGCAAGTAGGTAAACACGATTGTAGGTGGCATCAGTGGGTAGATGCAAGGTGTCGCCGGCGCAAGTCATGCCGTTGATGAGTTGCTCGTTTTCAAGCGAGAAGGGGATACCATTGTGAGTGAGAGATGAAGGCACGAGTTCGATAGCGTAGGAATATGCTTCGCAGAATTCGCTTTCTGATGTAAATTGATTGAAAGTGAAGCATTTGCGGTTGTAGTCGAGAGGAATTGACTCGAATGAGCGAGTTGTAGCGGGTTGAGCCTGAGCAAGTTTCACTTTATAAGTGCGAATCCCGTTAGCGTTAATGTCGATATTGAGTTGTCGACCACTAAACGATGCCGGCGCAATGGCCTTTTCAGAGCCGTCGGCTTCGTAGGCCTCGATAATATTTCCCTGTCAAGCATTTTCTTACGCAGGTAAACGCCTTGGCTTTGAAGAAACCAGAGGTACCTTGTTCTTCGAAATGGCTCGTGCGGTTAAAGAAATTCAGCCCTTGGTTTTTATGGGCGAAAATGTGCGTGGTTTACTTGAACACGACAATGGTTGCACTATGCAGACCATTAAAAATGTGATTGCCGAATTAGGGTATACGCTTATTGAACCGCGTGTTCTTCGTGCGTTACAATATAATGTCCCTCAAAAGAGAGAGAGACTGATACTGATTGCCATTCGCAATGACATCGCGCCTCATGTCAAATTTAATTGGCCTGATGTATGCCCCTCTGTCAGAACTCTTAGGGATGCCTTTTTTGCCGGCGAACTTTATGACACCGACGTCCCATTGTCGCTCGGTCAAAAATATCCGGAATCCAAATTCAAAGTGATGCAACTTGTGCCGGAGGGTGGAGATTGGCGCAACCTCCCAGAAGATGTTGCTCGTGAATATATGAAGGGGAGTTATAATCTCGGAGGAGGTAAGACTGGAATGGCTCGTCGTTTATCTATGGACGAACCGAGTCTTACACTCACATGTGCACCGGCTCAAAAACAGACGGAACGTTGCCATCCTATAGAAACCAGACCTCTTACGGTTCGTGAATATGCTCGAATTCAAACGTTCCCCGATGATTGGAATTTTTGTGGGAATCTTGCTGCTCAGTATAAACAGATTGGGAATGCTGTACCGGTAAATCTCGCTTGGGCACTCGGACGTTCTCTTATCCGATTATTTAACGACATATTGGCGAAAGGACTGATCCCAGAAAGAAAAATCGTCGATTTCACTCGCCATTATACCAAATTGCACGGCTTGTTTGAAGGTATGGTCTGTGACGATAGAACTGAATATCGTTCTTCTTCGCGTTCAAAATCACAAAACAATTAAAATATTGAGAACTATTATATTGTATATTGTGAAATTATACAAGGAAAGTGGGTTAAAATGGGGGTGGTAGAAAAAATTTGATTATCTTTGCGCATTATGATGAGATTTTGTGACAATTATCATAAAATTTTTGTAACAAATTGAATCTTTGTGCGCTTTCTAATTGAGTAATTTTGTGAAAGCGTAGAAATAATAGTAAATAATCAACAATTAAAATATTTATTACCTATGAAACTCAGAAAAATAGCGAAAACAGCTCTTTGCGGACTGATGTCGGTGGCATTGGTCGCAGTAATGCTTACGTCATGTAATAAGGGTGGTAGCAGTAGCACCCTTCTTGAAAATATTCCGGCTTCGGCATGTTTTGTGCTTAAGATGAATCCGCAGCAGGTGATTGAAAACACAGGATGTAGCGTAGAGAATGGCAAAATAGTTTTGTCGGAAAAGTATACCGACGCTATCCGTAATATAAATCCCGGAGCAGTCACAATGGCGAATTCATTTTTGTCGATGACCGAAGGTCTCGACCTTAGCTCAATGATTTTGTTCCTTACCGATATGAAGCGTGGCAGTGATATCGCACTTGTAGGAGCTGTAAGTGAGCCAGAAACTGTTGTTAAAAATCTTGAGTCGATAACCGGAGTAGCGGGAAGAGATCGTGATGGCTTTATGACATTCTCGATTGAAGATGAGATGATGATAGCAGTTGGGGATAAACTTATCTGGTTTGCATCGGATATGAGAGTAATCAATCATCATATTGAAAATGCTCAAGAAGCAAGTCTTGCTTCAGTAGCCGGAGTTGCAGAATTCCTTGCTGAGGATGATGCGTTGGCATGGGTGGTTTCTCTCCCCAAAGTGAAGGAAGAGGTTGAGAGCCAGGGATATAGCATTGAGCAAGAGTTGATTGAAGAAGATGTGCCTGCTAATCTCGCCGGCAAAATCGCTGATGTGTTCAACTACAACGCTTGCATTTCATTCAAGCTCGATGGCAGCACGTTGTGTGGTAGAGCATATCTTGTAGATGATAACGGACAGCGCAATGAGTTTGGCAAAATGCTCAATGAGATTGACCCCGGTTTCCTCGCTAATGTTCCTGCTAATGCCAATAGTGTGATAGCGATGGGAAGCATTGCCGATGAAGATGTGAAAAATCTAATAAAAGATGAGGCAGATCGAATGCGCGGTCGTCAGTATCGTGCTGATGAAGTTGAAGTGCTTGATTTCTTGACAGCATGGGATGGAACAGCGGCAATGGCATTCGATACCAACGAAGTAAATCTTGATATGAGCGATGTGGTGTCGATGAACGAACAAGAAATTATGATGTATGTCATGCAGAAGATAAAGATGGTGGCAATGGTACACCTTCCCTCTGAGATGATTAACAAGTACACTAATAGTATCTGTTCAATGATTCAGGCTGCCAATATGCCTTTCAACACAGTTGACACTGACTATTATAGCATCGAGGTTCCGAATGCAGGAATGACCGGATATTTCGGTAATAAGAATGGATATTTGACATTTGGCAATTGCGACGGGGAAGGAGCTTCAAGTCTTTCCGATATTTTTGCCGGTCAACGTATGCTTTACTATTTCACTCAGGGTGCTAATCCTGTGATGGCAGAATATGGATGGGATTTCGGTTCGGAAGGGGTGTTCCGAGTAGGTGATGATATCATAGAATTTAATGTAACACTCACCGGCACAACAGCTAACTTCCTACAAGCAATCTTCGAGCCGTTGACCAATCCGGAAACCATTCAGAAACTTCAGGAACTTGCCGAGTCGATGTATAGTAGTTATAATGACTATGATTACTACGGCTACGAGTCATACGAAGAGCCCGAAGAATACTATTATTAATATATAACAAGGTAGCAAAGGTTGAGGCCTTGAAGGCTCAACCTCTGAACTGATAAAAAGGATACGAGGGCAGTAAAGCCCTCGCTCCATATTGATTTTAATAGAGAGGTCGAAAAAGCCGGCATGAATATGTTGCGCTATGGCAATATTCCGAGATTTCAATATTAACTCTAATAGATGTCGAAATAATTGTGATAGAGAGAATTACAATAAAAGGCTTACTTCCGTCGGTGTTTCATGCCGAACGAGACGAGGCACGCATTGTGGATTCCGACGTTTGGCTCAAAGAGTTGACGTTTGAGAAGCCACAGTCCTATTTGGTGTATGCAGAGTCGGGCACCGGGAAGTCGTCGTTGTGCGCATTTCTCTATGGTAATCGTCGTGACTATGAGGGGGTTATAGAAATTGATGGGCGAGATGTCAAGGGCTTGAACATTGAGCAATGGTCGGAGTTGCGTTGCAAGGCGTTGGCTTATCTGCCTCAGCAATTGAGCCTTTTCCCGGAATTGACGGCAGTAGACAATGTGTTGCTGAAGAATCGGTTGACCGATTATTTCACCGAGAAAGAAATACGCCACTTGTTTGAGCATCTTGAGGTGGATAATAGGGCAGATACCGCAGTAGGTTGCCTTTCGATAGGTCAGCAACAGCGCGTGGCTATAGTTCGCGCGTTGGCTCAGCCGTTTGACTTCCTGTTGCTCGATGAGCCGGTCAGTCATCTTGACGCTCGCAATAATAAAGCGGTAGCACAGTTGATTAGTTCTCAGGTTGAGGAGCGAAAAGCATCGCTTATAGCAACGTCGGTGGGGAATAATCTCATGGTCGACAACTTTAAAACGTTACGCCTATGAAATTGCAAAATCCGGTCAACAAATTGCTTAAAAAGAATATCTCGATAGGTCAGATAGTGGGGTATTCAATAGCCAATTTCGTGGGATTGGCAATATTGCTCACGGCGTTGCAATTTTATCGCGACACGACGAGTGCGGAAAATGGTGCCGGCGATACGTTTATCTCGCGCGACTATATGATAGTGTCGAAGCGAGTGAATGAAATCAATATGTTGCGTGGGGAGGTGGCCGGTTTCTCTGCGGAAAATGTAGCTGAATTGCGAGAAAAGCCATGGGTGGAGCAAGTAGGAGAGTTCACTTCGTCGCGATTTCATGTCAGTGGCGGTGTGGAATTTGCCGGTCGCTCAATGTCGACACATCTATTTTTTGAGTCTATCCCCGATGAATTTTTTGATGTTAAGCCGGAGGGTTGGAGTTTTGACCCTGCCGACCCCAATGCTATAATCCCGATAATCATTTCGCGCGACTATTTGGCATTGTACAATTTCGGTTTTGCGGCGTCGCGAGGAATGCCCCAGTTGAGTGAAGCGTTGGTGGGTACCGTGCCATTGCGATTGCGACTTACCGGTAACGGACGACGCGAATATCGCACAGGTATGGTAGTAGGATTTTCGTCGCGATTGAATACTATAGCAGTGCCTGAGGAGTTTATGCAGTGGGCCAATGCAGAGTTTGGCGACGAACCGGAAGAAGAGGTTACAATTTCTCGCCTTATCATCGAAACCAACGACCCCGGCAATCCGGCGATAGAGGAGTATTTTGCTGAACATGGGATTGAAGTGTCGGGGGAAAAGCTCAGTCAAGGAAGAGCTGCTTACTTTTTGTCGGTAGTGTCGGCAGTGGTTATCGCAATTGGATTTGTGATATGTGCATTGGCATTTTTTATCCTGTCGCTGAGCATCAGTCTACTATTGCAGAAAAATAAAGATAAGATACACGATCTGTTGATGCTTGGTTACACTCCGCGCCAAGTTGGGGGATATTATTACAGAATGGTTGGTATGCTTAATGGCGCAATACTTTTTGCGGCATTGGCGGTGGCATTTGTGGCATCGCGATTGTGGGGCGGCTTGTTTGAAGCATTGTCGTTGTCTACAACGAGTTTTGTGCTGACAATGTTGGCGGGCATCGTGTTGATGGGGGTTATCACCTGCGTCAATATCTTTGCTATCCGAAGAAATGTCAATCGTAATTTTTATAGTAATTGAAATGAAAAATCTGAGAAATACAATATTGGTAATATTAGTGGCATTAGGCACAGTGGTGGTAACAGCGGCCGGGAAGTCGAATGCGTCAAAATCGGCGGTAGAGCGTCCCGATATGGAGCAAATCAAGAAGGAAGTGCTGAACCCGTCGGGAAAATATTACTACCCGAAATTGATGGCAAAATATGAGCGGAACGACACGGTGATGACGCTCCAAGATTATCGCTATCTCTATCTCGGATATGTATTTCAAGAAGATTACAATCCCTATCGCCGTTCATCGCATGAGTATGATGTCGAGGAATTGTACTATAAAAAAGATTTAAATCGCGCGGAACTCAATAAGATAATCGATTGCGCGGAGTTGGCATTGCAAGATGATCCGTTTGACCTCAAACAGATGAATTTCCTTATCTATGCATTGCAAAAGAGTGGGAAGGTGAATCGCGCGAGAATATGGCAATTCCGGTTGAATCATATCTTGGAGGCGATACTATCGACCGGCACGGGTTTGGACGCAGATAATGCGTGGATAGTAATTGACCCTGCGCATGAGTATAATATCCTAAATTTTAAAAATAATCTTGCTGAAGATGTGAATTTTATTGCGCCCTACTACGACTATATCAAGTTGAAGGTGTCGGAAGAGGATAAAAATTCGGTTGAGGGATATTATTTCAATATCCGTTATATCCTTGAGGAGTATAATAGAAAATTTCCTGTGACAAACGACGGGGAATGATTTAGTTCATTGTGGTGGGGAGATTGCGCCGTGGGCTTCGCACGCTGTGAGGGGCGGAAGCCCCTCAGTCCATAGACCGGCGCCACAATGTAGTGGTGATG
>CAYWXG010000033.1:0-26321 GCA_964462445.1 uncultured Barnesiella sp.
GAGCCGGATGATCCCAACAAGCAGACTGAGCTCACCACACCTGAGCAATGGTATGGTTACTTCCAGTCGCTTTACGGCAACCTTCTTTATGAAGGTGGCTTGACACCTTCAGGTGTCGATGGTGGTGCAGGTACTTGGATGCGTGTTCACTGGAACCTCCAAGAAATCACTGCCGACGAGGCTATTATCCTTAACACATGGAACGACCCCGGTTATGCCGACCTCAAATACAACACTTGGGTATCGGACAACACATGGGAATTCATGGCATTCCAACGTGAAGCAACTTCAGCAAAACTTTGCGCTGAGTTCCTTTCAAAAGTTGATGGTGCATTATCTGCAGGTGTAGATGCACAATTGGTAGAGCAAATGAAAGCTGAAGCTCGCGTTCTTCGTGCTTATTCTTACTACTACATGATCGACCTCTTCGGACGTGGTCCTTGGATCACCAACGAAGCAGTAGGTGCTGAAGCCCCTGTTTATGACCGCGCTCAACTTTTCGAAGCTCTTACAGCAGAACTTGAAGATGTAATTGCTAACGGTGCACTCGTAGATAGCAAGAGCCAAAAATATGGTCGCTTGTCAAAACAAGCTGCTCAAATGTTGCTTGCTAAAATCTATCTTAACGCTGAAGTTTACGTAGGTACTCCTATGTACGACAAGTGTGCAAAATGGTGTAAAGAAATCCTTAAGGATACCAATACACTTGCACCCGTGTACAAATACCTCTTCTGCGCTACTAACGACAAATACGTAGGAAACGGACAAGAAATCATCTTTGCTATTCCTCAAGATGCCAACAATATGCAAACCTACGGCGGTACTACATATTTGACTGCCGGTGCATATTTCGGTTGTGTACCCGATGAAGTTAAGACTCTCCTCGCAGCAGGTGGTCAAGAATGGGGTGGTTTGAAAATGCGTCCCGAATTGGTTGACTGCTTGGCAGAATTCTCAGGCGATGCTCGTAACCTCATCTATGCAGGTGAGTTCCAACAAGGAATCGAAGACCTTACTGACAACTCAGAAACAGGTAGCGGTTACATGTGTATCAAATACAAATACACAGGTGAAGATAACTACGACAACGAAGGTGGCGAAATGAACCGTGCAAACGTGTTCTGCGACACTGACTTCCCCGTATTCCGTCTTGCAGATGTATACTTGATGCTTGCAGAATGTCAACTTCGTGGTGTATCAGATGCTGACCCCGGTTTCAACTACTTCAACAAAGTACGCGAACGTGCAGGTCTTGCACCTATGACACCGACTCTTGATCAACTTCTCAACGAACGTCAACGTGAACTTTACTGGGAAGGACATCGTCGTCAAGACCTTATCCGTTTCGGTAAGTATACTTCAGGCTACAACTGGAGCTGGAAGGGTGGCGTTTACGAAGGTCGCAACCTTGAGTCACATCGCACAGTATTTGCTATCCCCTACCAGTACGTAGGTACAGTAGGTCAGAATGCAGGTTATTAATATCAAGCCAACCTGTTAATAGCAAAAGTTATTAATAACAATGTTGAAATTATCTCAAATGAAAAAAATATCATTTTTGTTCGCCGCATTGGCGACCACAATGGGATTCACAAGCTGTGATGAGTCGAAGGACAATCACTCTACGCTCAATCCCAACGATGGTGTAGTTGTAGAAGAATTTCTCAACACACCCGAGATGACCAACATGTCGGTTGAGCTTACTGCAGAAAACGCAAGCGAAACTTTCCACATGACATGTTCACAGCCTTCTTATGGCTATGCTGCATCTGCGCGCTATGAAGTTGAGATTTCTTTCTCAGAAGACTTTGTAACCCCCGCAGCTGAAGGTCTTCCCGCATCAACTATACTTCCAACTGCATTCTACGATTGTAGTGCTATTGACCCCTCGTATGGTGAAGTTGCAACTGCAATGTGCGAAATGCTTGGTATTAAGAATGAAAAAGCAATTCCCACCGGATATTATGAAATCTACGCTCGCTTGATAGCAAACGTAGAAGCAGTAGGTGGCTCAGTAGTTCCCAATACAACTTACCAATCAAACGTGGTTAAGATGACTCGTGCTAACTGTGCATACCTCGCAGTTATCATCCCCGGCGAACCTACCGGCATCTACCTCCGTGGTGGTATGAACGATTGGGGTGCAGTTCCCGAATACGAATTCTTGACAACAGATAAAGCCGGTGTATATGCAATCGAAAGCTGTACAATCGGAGAAGGCATAGAATTCAAAGTTGCTGATGCAAACTGGGCTGCAATCAATTACGGTCACAATGGTACTGACATTGAATTCGGTAAAGCTTACGAACTTGCTGGTCCTGATAACCCCGGCAACATCATGATGCCAAAAGCATTCTCAGGTCGCGTTCAATTGACAGTAGCAGGTGGTAAATACACCCTCTTGCTTGAAGCTGCAGAACCCGAAACACCCGGTTTGCCTTCAGGAATCTACCTTCGTGGTGACATGAACGGTTGGGACACTTCAATGGAATTCTTGACAACAGAGTTCAAGAACTCTTGGATTATCGAAGGTGTAACAATCGCAGCTGATCAAACATTTAAGGTAGCTGATGCCAACTGGAGCGCTATCAACCTCGGTGCAGGTGACGTAGCACTTGAATTCGACAAGGCATTTGACTTGGTATCAGGTGGTAACAACATCTCAGTACCTGAAGCATTCACCGGTAGCGTACAACTCGCAATTCAAGGTGGTGTTTACAAAATGACTTTGGTTACAGAATAATCAACACTGAAAAATAAGGAATAAGCCCCTCTCGGTTTTGTCCGGGAGGGAGCGAATTCCGAAACCAAAACAAAAATTTATTAATTAGATATGAAAAAATTAAGCATATTTTTGCTTGGCGCAATGGCAATCGCGGCCACTTCATGCGAAGAGGATCCCGATTTCGGCGGCACCATTCAATCTAACCCGCAGGGTCCGATTTATGCTGTTGAAGGTGTGACTGTAGAGCAGCCGTCTGTAACAACAGTGTCGATTCCCGAAAGCACAGCCGCAGCGACCAATATCGCATTGGGTAACCTCGCAGTGAGCGAATTCCCCGAAGGTTACACTATGAAAGTGGTTACTTATATCAGCAAGGAAGAATCATTCAACCCTGCTTTTGAAGTTCCCACTACAGTTGTGGACAATGTAGTTTATGCTACACCCGAAGATTTGCAGAATGTATATGTAAATTCAATCAGCAAGAGCCCCGCTGCTAAGGATATCTTCGTACGTTTCGCTGTTTACGCAGTAGATGGCGCATCTGAATATCGTATCGGTGACGAAAATAGCTACATCGGTGGCTACGCTTTGAATATCACACCTATGCCATCTGACCTTGTAATCGAAGACAACTATTATCTCCTCGGCACAATCAATGGTTGGGACATAGCAACAGCTGTTAAGTTCAATCACTCAGATAAGAGCCCCTATGATGATCCTAAATTCACTCTCGTAGTAGAAATTAGCGAAGAAGAAGCTGACGCAGGCTGGTGGTGGAAAGTTGTTCCTCAATCAGTTTACGAAGCAGGTGCTTGGGTAGATGGAGCAAACACTCAATTCGGACCCGAAGAAGATGGCGCTGAAGACCTTAGCGGTATCCTCATGGGTTCTAAGATTGATGAAACAGGTGCAGTTGTTAACCCCGGTGCAGGTATGATTACTGAATATGGTACATTCATGATTACTCTTGATATGATTGAAGGTACTTACACATTCCAGCTCGCAGTTCCCCATCTCTATATTATGGGTGATGCAGCAGGTTGGGACTGGAACTCACCTCTTGTAGCAGAAATGCAAACTTCTGACTACATCAATTACTATGCATTCGGACGTTGCTCAACAGGTGGTTACAAGTTCACTTCTGATAAAGATTGGGGTGCAACATTCAACCTTGGTTTGGGTGAAGAAACAACTCCCGCTGCAGGTTGGGCAGTTGCAGGTACACTCGTAAATGGTAGCAGCAATAACATTATGCCCGCAGAAACCGGTCTTTACTGGCATCACGTTAACCTTCCTGAGTTGACATTCGAGTCTTACTTAGTAACAACTCTCGGTGTTATCGGTGATTGTACACCCGGTGGGTGGGATGCTTCAACAGCATTGACTCCTTCAGCTGATGGTTTGGTATGGGAAGGTGATGTAGAATTCGGTGCATCAGGTTCATTCAAGATTCGTGCAAATGACGATTGGACATTGAGCCTCGGTGGCGATGTTAACAACCTCGGTTGGGACAACGCTCCTAACATCGACACTCCCGGAGCAGGCGTTAAACATGTGGTTCTCGACCTCTCAGTTTATCCCTACACCATTACGATCCAATAATTTAGCAATATACTAATAGCCGTTGCGGCTAAGAAATATTATGCTATAAAAAATGAGCGCGGACTTTCGGGTCTGCGCTCTTTTTTTGGGGGGATAGGGGCTTTAAGGGCAATAGGGTCATTACGGATTTTTGGGGGAGGGGTTGCGGACGTTTGTAATTCACTATTCTCGATACACTAATTTATCTCTTGATTTTTTTTGATAAACAACAATATTTAATTATATTTGTAATTAATTCTTGCCGATGGAATATTACATTTGGCAAGAATTAAATACTATAATAGAAGCGTTTATACACGTTTGTTCTTGATTGTCCGAAACTACCACTTTTTACAATGCAAGTCAAGAATGAGCAATGATAGATGCCCGGGTATGTATTCATCCCAAATTAAAAGTGGCTTTTGAATTTCGCAAGCCACCATTTTGGATTATACATATCGGCGTGAGGTCTGCGTTGTTGGAACACTTGCAAGGACTGTGGTAGGTCCCGGACAATATTCCCGGCAATTTGTATAAGGCTCTCACGCTCCTTTTTTATTAACGACATCAGAGAAGCCATGTCACCAAAAACTTGTAGCCTCGATTTTACGGCGAACGATCAGGTACATGCACATTGGCAAAAAAATTCAGGAAATTCTACGGCAACACCCAAAGGATCACACAGTGACTTGGTTTGCCCGGCGTCTCAATTGCCACCGCGTTAATGTCTACGATATTTTCAGTCGGCAGACCATAGACACGGAACTGTTGTGGCGTATTTCCGTAATACTCGATTATAATTTTTTTTACGACATATATAAAGAACTACACGACACACTCAATGCACGACCCCCTGGCTCTAAAGATGAGAGACAGGGGGTTTGAATTTTTAGGTGTAACATTATATACTACACGCTGTAATGCTTTGTGCTACACAAATTTTAAGTTCAAAATATTTATTGCTTATAAATTTGCATATTGAAAAGATTATAGCCGGACGGTACATTTACTAATTAATGCAAGAATGTATAACGTGCTATGTGTCAGTATTTAGCAAATTTATAATCATTTATTTCTTAATATTCATTTAAATAATTACGTATGAACAAGAAAATTTTGAACATGATGATTTGTTCATTGTTGACTGGCGGTATGGCAACCAACTTTGTAGCCTGCAAGGACTATGATGACGACATCACTGAAATTAACAACACTACTGACGGCCTGACTCAGCAGCTTAAGGAATTGTATGCTGCTCTTCAGACTGCCAACGCAGATGCGGTCGCAGCAAAAGCCGCAGCTGCAGCCGCAGCCGATGATGCAGCAAAAGCAATCGAAGCAGCAAAAGCAGCCGCTGCCGAGGCTAAGGCAGAAGCCCTCAAGGAAGTTATAGCTCAGACCGAAGCGCTTCAAAAACAGATTGACGCCAACGCCACCCTATCTAAAGAGAATGCTGAAGCTATTGCTGCTCTCGTCGGTCGTATTAACGGTATCGAGCAAGGACTAGCTAACATTGACCTAACAGATGTTAACAAACAACTTGGAGAGCAAGCAGACCTCATTACAGAGGCCTTTAAGCAAATTCAGGCGATACAGACTCAGATTAAAGCCCTTGATACTTACGCTGCGCAAATTGCATCTCTTAATTCTGATGTAGAGGATGTCAAGGCTCAACTCGCTGCTATTGCCGAAATTAAGAATGACCTCAAGAATCTTCAGGAGAAAGCCGACGCAAACACTAAGGCTATCAAAGCAAATGCCGATGCAATCAGTGCAAACAGAACTGCTCTTGACGAACTTAAAGAGCAACTTTCTACTGTGTCTGCGAAAATTTCAACCGAGGTAGCAAACGGTATCAACACAATTGCAGCCATCATCTCGCAACGACTCACTTCTGTTACTCTTATCCCCGATCTTTACGTTGGTGGAATTCCTACAATTTCTTTTGAATCTGCTCAATACACCAAGCAGGTTTATAGAAACAACAAGTGGCAAGATGCAACCGGCAGTAATGTTCGCGTTACTGTTTCTAACAACGAGACTGAAGCAGAATACCGCCTCAACCCAGCGTCCGTGACAAATGAAGATATTATTCTCAACGAACTCGCATTTGTTTCGCATGTAGCCACCTCACGCTCTGCTGAATCTGTTAACGACCTTATCAACGTTGCTGATGCTAACATTGACGGAAATGGAATTCTCTCACTCAAACTCGGCAAAGCTAACACTGTTTCACTTAACAGAACTGATGGCAAAATCAACACCGTAGCCCTACGCGTGCCCATTGCCAAGAAGCACCTATTCTCAGAGCAAGGTGAGACCTCAGCCAATGTATACTCAGAATATACTCGTCTTGAAGAATCTTACTTCAAGCCCGAGATTATCTACATCAAAGGCGCGAACATCGACAGCAACAATACTCACCCATATGCTGACTCAACTGTTGTTTATAACTCTGCGGCTGATGAAAACATTGCACGCACTATTGTTTTCAACGAAAATTACGACCTCTACAAACTCATCGAGGGTTGTAAATTCTACTCTGCAGATAAGCATGAGGCTATTGGAATGGATCAACTTCACAAATATGGCTTAGACATACGTTTTGATGTAGCGACTCGCGCTTATCAACCAACTGAGGATAAGACTAACCAACAGGAATGGGTAAGCCTCTCCGGAGAAAATAACTCTATTCTCACTCCGGTAACCAATAAGGCGTCAGGGAATAAACCCGGAAACGAGACCATTATCGGTAAGCAACCCATCATACGCGTTTCTCTCGTTGATGAGGTGAACAGCAATGTCGTTGAGGTTCGCTACTTTAAAGTTAAATTCTCCGCGACTGAAATGACCCCGGTTACTTTCAACTGGGATATTGAGTCGAATGCAAGACCTTGTGAAGGGGCGTCAGTCAACATGACTTGGGACGAAGTAGCCAAGAATATTCTTGTCAACCTCAATAATGGCAACGGTATGTCAAAAGAGGACTTCAACAAAATATATGGTACTAACTATGTTATTACTCCTGCAAACGATAATAACGGCATATTTACTGTCGACGTAATCAACGAGGCAAGTGCTTCTATTCCAGTATTCTCATGGAGTGTGACCAAGGAACAACTCGGGAAACTAAAAGTAGGCGAAAATTCGACTTCATTCTCGAAGAAGGTCACCTTTAGCAACCCAGAAGGTCTCTATCCTGATATCGTAATTAACTTTAAGTGGACGGTAAATACCAAGATCGAAGCTGTTTCACTTGGAAAAACTGACGACATCAAGTGGTCTAACAACACCATGAAGGTATATGTAGTGCCAATGGAGATACCATACGTTAAAGGTACAAGTCCCAAGGCACATTATGCAACCAACATTCTCGAAGGTCGCATCAAACCTTACGTCAATGGAATGATTACATGTGCAAGTTATGACATTGACTTCGCTGCCGGACAAGGATATGTTGGCGCACCTCTCGAATTCCAGAATGGATTCGGACACTGGGCTATGACAAGTGCGAACCAAGCTAATCTCAACACAGTTACATATTCTATAGAGAATAACGAAAACGGAAAAACGCTTGCAAGCAATGGTAAAACGGTCAAAATCAATTGGTCATCTGATATTAACGGTTTGTCGAACAACCGCTATGTATTTGCGACCATTAATCTCCAAGTCCTCCCGATACTTAACCTCAATCCCGAGAATGCCAAGGCTATCACCGACAACTCGGCTGTTCAATCAACCGATATAGCTGTAACCATAACCGACGCTTATGGCAACTTAGTTGCAAACACGACCGGTCTTGCAGCCGACTACTGGGATTTCTATGGTATCGAAGAACCTACATTTAATGGTACAATCATGATTGCTGATGATGCTACAGGCAAGAACTCTCGTAGTCTCGAAAGCCTCAACATGGCAGCAAACGTTGATGCCACCGGCAAATTGACTTTCCAAAACAACGGTGCCCCAATCCAAGCTGATGCTTACCTCATGGTTCCCGTTCAAGTTAACCACATTTGGGGTCAACTCAAAGGTACTATTGCAGTTCCTCTCAAAAAGAATGCGAATCTGAACTAGTCGACAACGTTTAAGAACAATAAGCAATATTCTTACGTAAATACTTAACTAGTAGTAGGAGAGCGGAGTTGTAGTGATACGATTCCGCTCTGTTTTTGTGGAGGTGTGGGAGAGAGAGGGGGATTTTTTTTGGGGGGGGTAAAAACGCTACGCTTTCCCGTGCTTGGTTTTGAGGGGGAGCCGACGATTTTAGGGAATTTTCTCCAATGCTCTTCGCTTTCGCGTCTGGAAGACGCAGGGAGGGATTATTGCTCAATTCTGAGGGTTTCGCTACGCTCAACCCCCGTTTATTAACTCGGTAGAGCCTCGTCGAGCTAAAGGTTCATACGCTGCGCTTTCCCGTGCTTCGCACGAAGTTGGTGGTAATCATGAGGGCTGGAAAGCCCTCACTCCATTGTGAGCCCTCACTCCATAAGGCTGGCGTGGGGGAGGAAGGGCTAAACTGGCTACAAAGGCTAAAAGGCGTTGTGAGGACCGGGAGTTCCTTACCCCATAGGTTGCTGCGGTGGTGATTGTCGGAGGGTGGAATATTTCGACTGGAAGTTGGGATAATGGCGCCACAAACGATTTTTTAACTTTTCGAGTTTTGAGAACGCAAATTCGATAAAAATCATTATTTTTGCATTTTAAGGGAATTTTTAATTGAAAAATCTATGTCCACTTCCAAAAATGATTCGTTAGTAATAATACCGATGTACAACGAGAAAGAGAACGCACGAGCCATAATCGAGGCTGTGCTCTCGTTGCAACCATCATTTGATATTTTGGTCATTGACGATAATTCCCCCGATGGTACTGCCGATATCGTGAAGGAGGTGATGGCCGGGAATCCCGGTCGTGTCAACCTGATGCAACGTCCCGGCAAACTTGGACTCGGGACTGCATATATTGCAGGTTTCAAATGGAGTCTGGAGCATCACTATGAGTATATCATAGAGATGGATGCAGATTTTTCTCACAATCCGGTCGATCTTCCGTCTTTGCGAGCAGCATGTGCCGACGAGGGGTATGATGTTGCTGTAGGTTCGCGATATGTATCGGGAGTCAATGTGGTTAATTGGCCCATGGGTCGCGTGTTGATGTCGTACTATGCCTCGGCCTATGTTCGCTTTGTGACGCGCATGAAGGTGCGCGACACAACTGCCGGTTTTGTTTGCTATACTCGCCGTGTTTTAGAAACAATCAATCTTGATGCAATCAAATTTAAAGGTTATGCGTTTCAAGTAGAGATGAAATTTACGGCGGTGCGTTGTGGCTTCCGTATCAAAGAGGTGCCTATCATTTTTGTCAACCGTGTACTCGGGTCAAGCAAAATGAACACGAGCATCTTCTCGGAAGCGGTGTTCGGGGTAATACGATTGAAAGTGGGAAGTTGGTTTCGCAAATATCCAAAATATAATCCGAAAGAATGAGTAAAACGCTGATATTCAATGCGGAAGTAGTTAATGAAGGCACGCGTTTTCATGGCTATATCATAATAGATGGAGAATTTATAGCAAAGGTAGGAGAGGGAAGTCCTACGGCAGAAGAGATAGGACGTGCGGATTCGGCGATAGATATTGCAGGACGCATGGTTCTCCCCGGAGCTATTGATACCCACGTTCATTTCCGCGAACCGGGATTGACGCATAAAGCATCAATAGCATCGGAAAGTGCAGCAGCAGTGAGCGGTGGAGTGACATCGTTCATAGATATGCCCAACACTAAGCCGACGACGACATCAATGGCAGCCGTTGCAGATAAAAAGGTCATTGCTGCCGGCTCTTCCTATGCCAACTATGGCTTTTTTATCGGTGCTACCGATGGTAATCTTGAAGAAATTCTTGCCGCTGATCAGAGAGAAATCCCCGGTGTAAAACTTTTTATGGGCTCATCGACAGGAAATATGCTTGTAGATGATGATGAAGCTCTTGCACGTCTTTTTTCGTCATATCGCGGAGTGATAGCCGTTCATGCCGAAGATGAAGGCACACTCGCCGACGCACGGGCACGTTTGGCGACTCAATATGGCGACAATCAACCTGTGGAGTTACATTCCCAAGCTCGTCCCACGGAGGCTTGTGTAAAGGCATCGCAACGCGCCGTAGAGTTGGCTAAGCGCTATGATTCACGTCTGCATATTCTCCATATATCTACGGCCGATGAATTAGAGTTACTCAATGCCGGAGATATTGCAAACAAACGTATTACAGCTGAGACTTGTCCTCATTATCTGCTTTTTGAGGAGAGAGACTTGGCTCGCCCCGAAGGATATAAGCTAAAATGTAATCCTGCCATAAAGTCGTCGGCCGATCGCGATGCGCTTGTTAAGGCAATATCCGATAAGCGTATTGATACTATTGCAACCGACCATGCTCCTCATCTCATAGGAGAGAAGCAAGGGACGCTACTTCAGGCGGCATCCGGAATGCCGGGGGTACGGTTTATGTTGCAGGAGATGTTGACTCTCGCGTCACGAGCAGGTAATGAGTTGACAGTGGAGCGTGTTGTGGAGTTGACGTCGCACAATCCGGCACGTTTATATGATATCGACCGCCGTGGTTTCCTTCGCGAAGGATATTTTGCTGATATAGTTGTTGTAGAGCAGGCTGCAACGCCATTTACTCCCGAAATTGGGGCTTATCTACCCGACGATGAGATGTCGCCATGTAATTGGACCCCTTATGGGCTGACGCTGGTTAATCATCGAATTTTGGCAACCTATGTCAATGGTGAGTTGGCGTTTGACGGTCATCGTGTCAATAGAGTGGCTACACTGCCGCTGCATTTTAATCACTAAGTTTCCCTCTCCGGAGGTTTTGTTGCGCTCAACCCCCGGTTATTTTACTCGCTCTCGCGACACGTGCTTCGCACGGATGTGAGGGCCGGGAGCCCCTCACTCCATAGGTTGACGCGGTGGAGGCAAGGGTTAAAAGGCAATGTGAGGGCTAGTAAGCCCTCACTCCATAGGCTGACGCAATGGGTAATTGTAAGGGCAGGTAAGCCCTCAGTCCATAGTGAACCACTCTCCGTTTAGGAAAAATTAGAGAACTGCGTGGCAGGACTCCATAGGATGCATAGATGGAATTTATATAATCAAAAAAATATGGCGTCTCAAAAAAGAGGCGCCATATTTTCGATATGTTGTTTAATTGATTATTCAGCGGCAACTTCGGGGTCTTGTACCACGATAGCATAGTTTCCTTGTGCCATTAGGTCAGTAAGGAATTTTTGAACGTCGTCAATTGTAATTGATTGCAAAATTTCAACATTACCATTGAATGTGTCAACACCATTTACAGTCCAGCCACTAATAGCGTTCATCCAAGAGCCGTTTTTCTCTTTCGCTTCATTGGCACTCTTGACCATAAATTCGATTACTGTGTCAATTTCTTCTTGTTTCACATTTTCCTTCATACGGTCGATTTCCGCAGCGATGAAGTCAAGAACTTCTTGCTTCATTTCCGGTTTCATCGGGAATTGAGTAGCAAGAGTTACGTTCTTGCCTGCGTCGCGAGTCATTCTACAAGCTGCGCCGATAGAGTAAACAGCACCCATGTCTTCGCGAACGGTATCGAGCAATCGTTTAGAAAGTACTTGTCCCACTACAGAAGCAACTTGAACATTCTTCGGGGTGTACTCCATGTTGCCTGATGCCATGATGACAACCGTGGTTTGAGGAGTTTCCATCTTAGCGGTGTAAGTGTCGTTGATTTTGCCGTTGCGCACCTGCATAGACGGGTCGTTAATCTGTTCGGTAGCGACATTTTTTGCATCTGCAGGCAATGTAGCGATGTATTGTTCAACGAGAGGACGGAATGTCGCCATGTCGATGTTACCAACGAATACGAATTTATAGTCGGCAGCATTGGCAGTCATTGAGTGAACAATGTTAAGGATATTTTCGCGGTTGGCAGCTTCAACATCGGCAGAAGTGATAGGAATACTACGCGGATTTTCAAACAACGATTTCATAGCATCGCGAGAGAAAAGATATTGCGGATTAGATTCCTGATTGCGCAAGATTCCGGCAAATTTGCTTTGCAATGACTTGAATTCGTCCTCAGTAATGGTGACATCGGTCATTGTCATATATATAAGTTCCATCAAAGTAGGAAGATCCTTTGGTGTAGATTGACCTGAAAGGTCGGTAGAAGTGTTGCCGATAGATAAACCTACACTTGCTTGTTTGCCTGACAAATATTTCTGAAGGTCGATTTCGGTGTAAGTCCCCAAACCGTTAGATGACAATACAATGTCGAGGTTTTTAATATCGGTATTGTTGTCGGCAGATAGCGGCGCGGTACCTTTGTTTCCGGTAGCTGAGAAGAGAATTTCGTCGGCTTTGAATTGAGTCGATTTAACGATGACTTTAACGCCATTAGAAAGAGTCAATTCAGTAGCGCCCCATTGGTCGAGAACTTTTTCAGCGACGATTTTACCGGGAGCGGGAAGGCTGGGGATAAGGGGTTCGGCTTTAACTTCGTCGACATAAGCTTCGAGCGTTTCAGCTTCAACCTCAGCCATAGCTTGAGCAAATTCTTCTTGAGTGGGGATTGCAAAGCCCTCTTTTTCCGGGAGCATAGCCAAAATCACGCGGTTGTTTTCGGTGATGAGTTGCGGAAGAACCTGATTGATC
This sequence comes from uncultured Barnesiella sp., assembly GCA_964462445.1. Lineage (GTDB taxonomy): Bacteria > Bacteroidota > Bacteroidia > Bacteroidales > Muribaculaceae > JAGBWK01. Next base: position 13,002 of record CAYWXG010000033.1, read on the forward strand.
ATCTCAACCTTAAGCATAGGTACAATCATCTGCATCATTTGATATTCATCATCAATAGAGGGAATTGGCTCGTTGTCGATGAAGTGACGAACATATTCATGAACGTATTGGCCATTTTCGCGGTCGTTGCGATTGTTGTAGGCACGTTCCAAACGTGACATATATTCATTCTTAGCACGTTCGTATTCGCCTACTGTAAAGCCATGTTGCTGAGCACGCAATGCTTCGCGATACAAAGCTTGAAGAACGGGGACAAGGTTGTGGTCCTTGCTTACTCCGGCAAATTCCAACGCGCTTTTGGTTTTGGCAATTAAATAATCGCCGTAGGAAGCACTTGCTTGCGCAAAAGGAGCGTCGGGCTTGTTGGCAAGGTCACTGAAACGATTGTTGAGCATATCAGTAATCATTTCCATGACGTATTTTTGAACCAAATATGACATATTCCCTTTCATTTCTTTGGGGAACGCCTCGGTCTTGAAATCTAACATAATGATAGGATAGCTTTGCTCCTTGTCGGCCCCGATAGCAAAGATGGTGCCTTCGTTGTCGGCCACGGGATAGTAAACACGTTCTGGAGCATCGGCCGGCATCTCAATGTGAGAGAACATTTCTTTAATTTTGGCTTCGATGCGGTCAACGTCGATGTCGCCTACAACAACAATGCCTTGCTGGTCGGGACGATACCAAGCTTCATAGTAGTCGCGCAACGCTTTGTAGGGGAAGTTGTCAACCACTTCCATAGTTCCGATAGGCATGCGATATCCATAACGGCTGTCGGGATACATTGTTGGCAACACATTTTCTAAAATGCGCATTTGTCCTACGTTGCGTGAGCGCCATTCTTGGTGGATAACACCACGTTCCTTGTCGATTTCTTCATCTTCAAGCAAGAGCGCATTTGCCCAGTCGTGGAGTATAAGCAAACAAGAGTCTTGTACAGCAACATCGGCAATAGGAACGTTGGAGATGTTGTAGACTGTTTCATCAATAGAAGTGTAAGCGTTCAAATTTTGACCGAATTTTACACCCTTTGATTCCAACCAGCTTACGATTTTATTGCCGGGGAAATTCTCGGTGCCATTGAAACACATGTGTTCGAGGAAGTGGGCCAAACCGCGTTGGTTGTCTTCTTCAAGAATGCTGCCCACTTTCTGTGCTATGTAAAAATCAGCTTGACCTTTGGGCTTTTCGTTGTGACGGATGTAGTAAGTCAGACCGTTAGGAAGCTTACCGATACGCACATTAGCGTCGACCGGCAACGGCATGTCTTGAGCCGAAACTCCGGTGTGGAGCATGAATAGAGCTCCAACAAGCAATAACGCTTTACTAAATAATTTTTTCATACTTTTATATTAATTTAGAAATATAATTTCGAAGCTATATATATTTAGCCGCACAAAATTTGATTTTGTAACATCGAACTGTGAATTTTTTGCGAAAGATATGCCAAATTGCTATATTTCATGATGTTTATCTTGCAAATATACAAATTATTTTTTAGATATCGGCAGGTTGTGTTGTTAAGGAATGTGAGATGAGCAATGGGTAGCGAGCAACCCGTCCTTTCGGACGCTGTGAGATCGTCAACGACCTCTCTACATAGGCAAGCCGATAATTTCTAAAAAAAATCGCTAATCTATTTGCCTACCCACACTAAATAACTACTGAGCCCTTTATGTCATATAATTTACTCAATGGGATGATTGTGAGGTCTGGTAAGCCCTCATTCCATGGGCTGGCGCGATATGGGGCGAAGGCTTTCCAGCCTTCGGAGTGATAGATAAGGTTGGTGGTTGTGAGGGCTGGTAAGCCCTCATTCCATGGGCTGGCGCGATATGGGGCGAAGGCTTTCCAGCCTTCGGAGTGATAGATAAGGTTGGTGGTTGTGAGGGCTGGTAAGCCCTCATTCCATGGGCTGGCGCGATATGGGGCGAAGGCTTTCCAGCCTTCGGAGTGATAGATAAGGTTGGTGGTTGTGAGGGCTGGTAAGCCCCTCACTCCATAGGCGCTACGCAGTATGGAGCGAAGGCTTTAGTTCACTTTTTGCATATTAAGCCTAAAAAAAGCGTGGAGTGGACCACGCTTTTTATGAGAATATGTAGTTTTAAATTTTGTGTTAATCTTTATTCGTTGGCTTACACACTAATGTTTAATTAAGAGGTGCAACGTTAGAAGCATACGACAAGTTGGCAGTGAACGATTTATCTTCTGTCAAAATGCGAATTTCAGTAGTGCCGTCGTAGCGCGAATTCATATAGATAGCTTTTGCTACGAAGGGTGTGCCGGACATAGAACTTGGTTGCTCGGCAGTGAATGAGCCTTCAACATTGATTTCTATGCCGTAGGGTGTGAGTCGGTATGGGAGATTATCGAATTCAAGGTCTAAAAATTTCTTTTCACCATCGGAAAGGAAATAGGCAGAAATTTCGGCAGTGCCATTGTCGTCGTCGAGATCGTAGTTGTAGTAAGGCTCGCTGCTTGAATACGCTATTTCGCCTGTAGCATTGTTGGTGACAACGGTAGAGCCGGGGAGGACGGCTTCTTCTTGAACAGCAACGACGTTGTAGCGATTGTCAACGGTGTAAGAAATCGCATAATATACTTCGATTTGTCCCATTTTCTCAATTTCCTTCATTGTTTGAGAGAATTTGAAGTTGCTGATTGAGTGAGTTTCTCCAAAGGTAGAAGTAGCATTGGGAACGTTTATAACCGTTGCGCCATTGACAAATTTGTAAGTGGCGTTTTCAATCTTGAGTTGAATGGGGGAGCTGGTGGGATTAAGTCGCAGACCGAAAATAGAAACGTTGACGGTTCCTTCGGTCAGATCAAAATCCATAACATATTTTGCTCCGTCAAATTGAGTGCCGAGAGTAGTGTTGGCATTCATGTCGGTTACATATGATACATTGTAGTCGTATACATATTGAACTGTTTGTTCGTTTTCGGAATCACATGATGTCAATGCAAAAGTAGCTGCAATTGGCAACATAATTGTTTTGAAAATCTTCATAACGATAACGATTTATTAGAGATGAGAAATTTTATAGTTTTTAAATTGTTATATCCTCGTAAGGAAATAACGATTTGGCTATAGAAATTGTTGTATTTCGATGTTAAAATTATAAAGCGAAATCGAAGCGAACAGTCACGCCGAAACGACGAGGATTGCCCCGTTGCACGAATTTATTCCCAATCGACTCAAAATAGAATGTAGAATATTTGGTTTTAGTGAGGTTGTCGCCCCATAATTCGATATCGGCTATGGATGTACGGAAATTGAGCGACAATCCGGCTAATGCGTAGAATGGTTGTTTTGTAGTATTTTCTTCGTCCCAATAGATTTGTCCGACGCCGCGGCAGTTGGCGTTAATGTCGATGCCTTTAAGCCATTGAGAGTTGATGTCGGTGCTATATGTAACGGCAGCAAAAAGAGTGTTGGCAGGAGCGTAGGGGACATGGTTGCCTTTGCAGTCGACCAATCCGTTATTGTAACGACGGAAACGGGCATCGGTAAAACCATATGCGGCATTGACAGTGAAATGATTGTCGGGTCGCCAAGTTGCGGCAATTTCAATGCCTTTGGAGTGTGTACGTCCGGCATTTGTCATCATTCGACCGGTTGTCTGTCCTTCGGGGAATACGGTCATCTGTTGGTCGCGCGTGTCGATGAAGAACAACGTGGCGTCGAGGTCGAGAGTGTTGTTGAAAAGAGATGTTGTGGCATTGAGTTCGTAGTTCCAACTTGTCTCCGGCTCGTAGGATATTATTTCATCAACTTTGTAGGTAGGAGCGCTTGCCGAGGGCATCATAGCCATCAAATTTTGTTGTAGAATGTCGGAGAACATTTGAGTGTTGTAACCTCCGGCTTTGTATCCCTTAGATACGACGAAGCCAATGGCTGTCTCGTTGCTAAAATTATAAGCGATTTTTATTTCGGGCAGTAGTTGCAACGATGTCATGTGAAGGTAGTCGGCCAAATCGAGAGAAATGGGTATTTGTCGGAGAGGTATAAGCATCGGACCTTGTTGCATATAAAGAGACATTCCGGTGTTGACGTAGCTGTGATAGTCGATTTCGCTACGTTCGTAGGCAAGACGCAGTCCGAGCGATGCGGTCCAATTTTTCCATGTGTATTCACTTTCGTGGTACACGGCCAACCCCCAGTTGGGTAATATAAAATCGGAGTTAAGTTGCATAGCACGTTCGTCCCAACGGATTTGCATAGGAGAACCGGGCTTATTTGCATTGTCCTCAATGAAAGATTTGATACCGTAGTCCTTCATAGTAACCGGAGCCGACATGTTGCCACGCTTGTAGAAGCCGAAGAGCCCACCGAGGTATTTATAGTCGCCGGCAGAGCCTTTGACGATAAAGTCTTGAGTTAAAGCCCATTCGTGGCGTTTTTGTGTCAACGTAAAGTAGTCCTCGGGAAGGAAATCCTGGTCGAGGGTCATGTTGTCGTTGATGTATTGGAACGAGGTGATAGAAGATATTGAAACATTGTCCATGAAATAACGCATGGTCAAACCGTCGATAACCGAAGTGCGGTCATAGAAACAGGTATCGTTATGGTTGATTTCACCGGAAGCGAGAGATTGGTAGGGGTAGCCTCCTTGGCGAGTTGAAGAAATCCAAGCGCTGTTTTCCAAAAGGAAAGAGTCGGATGGACGCCAAGCGAGTTTGGTGCGCGCGAGCCAGTTTTCCTCCTTATCGACTTTGTTCCCGGAAAAATTATTGCGGTAAAAACCGTCGGTAGAGTTATATGCTCCGGAAATTGCCAATCCGAGAGTTGGAGATATCTTCTCATAGATAGATAGGGCAGCGCTCCAAGTGTTGGCAGTGCCGTAGTCAATCGAAGCCTTGATGCCTTGATATTTGAGGGGGGAGAGAGTAGACATGTTGATAGTACCTCCGATTGTGTTGCGTCCGTAGAGGATACTTTGCGGACCGCGAACAACTTCAATGCGGTTGAGGTCGGTGAACGAGAAGTCGTAGTTTTCTTTATTGAGCAAAGGGACATTGTCGATGTTGAGCGCCACAATCGGTTGGTCGATACGGGTGCCTAATCCGCGAACATAAATAGAAGAAGTCATTCGCGAACCGTAATCGGGCATGTAGAAGTTGGGCGCAATTTCGCTTACACCTTTGATTCCGTCGATATCATATTGTTGGATAATTTCTTCTTCGACAGCTGTTACAGATGCCGGGAACATTACACCTGAAGTTGATTTAATAGCAGAAACCGATACTTCGTTGAGCCCGATGATAGAGTCGAGAGTTGACTCTGTGGCTCCCGGAGTTGTTGAGGAAAATGCCGACCAGGTTGTCACAATCAAAGCCGACAAAAAGCATAAAATGCGCATACAAATAAAAATTGGAATTTAAAGTTATAATTATCAAAATTGAAGTTACAAAAATAATCAATTTTGTGTAATAAAAAAAATTGCTTAAATTTACACTTTCAAAAATAATTAATCATGCCACGATTCACCGACAAAGACTCCCCGGAGCTCATAGAGCGTTTGCGCGACGCATCGAGAGCTCGAGAAGCATTCACAGAAGTGATTGCTGCATACACTGAGCCGTTGTATTGGCAAATCCGACGTATGGTTGCAAATCACGATGATGCAAACGATATATTGCAGGAGGTGTTTATCAAGGCTTGGACATCGTTGGAAAATTTCCGCGGAGACGCCAAGCTTTCGACGTGGCTGTATAAGATAGCAATAAATGAAAGTCTGACTTTTCTTGCACGTGAACGTCGTCGCAACAATGTATCGATAGATGATGAGGCGGCAATGCTGATAAATGCAATAGAAGCCGATACGAATATCGATGGGGATGCGTTGGCGTTGGAATTGCGCAAAGCTATCGCCACTCTCCCCGAAAAGCAGCGAATAGTGTTCAATATGCGATACTACGAAGAACTTAAATATGAAGAGATTTCGGAAATATTGGGCACGTCGGTAGGAGCCCTGAAAAGTTCCTATCATCTTGCCGTGAAAAAAATTGAAGAATATTTTTCTCGACTGGATTAAACTTTTTTAGCATAGTGAAGTCTAAAGATTGAAACAATAATAAAGATAATAAAGTAGCCCTACCCAAGCCGCCAAATGGGTCCGCAGAGCTTCAAAAACAAAAATAATCCTCTCTATGAAAGAAACTAACGACATACTTGACAAAATAGGGCGTCGCTCGGGGATGACTGTTCCCGAGGGATTCTTTGACAACTTTGTCGCCAAAATGTCGGATGAACTCCCGGAGATTGTACCGGAAGAAACAGTGCAAGCGCCACTAACGATGTGGCAGCGTTTTCGTCCGTATGTTTATATGGCAGCGATGTTTGCCGGGATATGGTGCATGATGAAAATGTTTGGGATGTTGTCGGGACCGGCTACAGATTTTACGGATATCAACAATTACCCCGGAGTGGTAACTGCATTGTCGGATAATGCGTTTGTCGACGATTATATTTATCACGATATTGACGAGTCTCAGTTGTTGGAGGAGATTTATCAGCAGTCGACCGACTCAATAGGTGAAGTCAATTTTAATGTCTTGACCGACGAAATTTTCAACGATTCTATTTAAAAATTGAATTTATAAATACCACTATAAATAAGGTACGCCCATGAAACGCTTATTCAAAAACATCCTTCTGATAGTAGTATGCGCGATGGTCGCAATTCCGGCTATGGCTCAACAGCGCGGAGATTATAAACAATTTCGTGAAAATATACGCGAATATAAGCACAAGTATTTTCAGCAGAAACTCGATATGACGAGCGAGCAGGCCAATGAGTTCTTTGAACTTTACGACAAGATGGAAGATGAAATCAATCAACTCCATGAGGATGCGCGAACAATAGAAACGAAATATTATGATGCTCCGGATGGTACGGTGACAGATACAGAATATGGGATAGCAACAAAGGCATTGACGGAGAGTAAGTGTAAAGAAGCTGAGATAGAGAAGCAATATTATGAGGAATTTGATAAGATATTAAGTAAGCGTCAGTTGTTTGAACTTCGAAAGGTAGAACGCGAATTTACAAGGCAATTGCTCAAATATCATCATCGCAACGGCAAAAAGGAGAATAAATAATAGTGCAATAATATAGAAAGAAGCAGGCGAGGTCGCGGCGCGACCTCGCCTGTGTTGTATATGTTATGGCAGTGATGATGGCGATGAACATCAGCGGTTGGTGTAGTGTGGGGGGGTATGAGAGTCGAGAGACCCTCGGTCCATAGGCTGATGCGGGGTATTTCGAAGTCTGGTAAGCCTTCGTTCCATAGGGGCTGACACCGAAAATTCCCAATTTCAGAATCGCTAAACGTTTGCTTCGTCACACTACATAACTACCGGGCTGTAAAATGAGGCAAGGGATAGGGTGTTAATAAAAAATAAAGGGTTGCAATTTGAAAGTGCAACCCTTTATGCTATTTAATCGTAGGATAACGATTATTTGTTGTATTTTTCGATGAGTTGTTCGAACACTTCGGCTTCGATAAAACCGATTGATTGGTCGAGAACTTTGTCGTTTTCATCGAGAAGAACTACCATAGGAATTGATTCAACACCGAATTGATTAGCCAAATCGGGATTTTGGTCAACATCTACAGATTCAAACTTGATGTTGGGGTACTTGACAGCGGCAGCTTCAAAGATAGGAGCAAATTGCTTGCAAGGTCCGCACCAAGTTGCGTTGAAATCAATAATGCGAACTACTTTACCGGTAGCGACAACTTCTTCGGCGTTTTCAGTAGCCTCGATAGTTTCGTCGGTTGCGGCTTTTTCGTTTTCAGTAGCCTCGATAGTTTCGTCGGTTGCGGCTTTTTCGTTTTCAGCAGTTTTGTTGCAGCTTGCTGCTGACAATCCGGCAATAGCAAAAAGTGCAATGGCGAGAGTTTTGATAGTTTTCATATCGGTAGTTGATTAGAGAGCACCTGCGAGTGCTGCGTTAGTATTGTGAACCGCTTCAGCGCTCTTAGCGAAGAGAGCTTTTTCAGCGTCGTTGAGTTCGAATTCAACGATTTTTTCGATGCCGTTCTTGCCAATGATACATGGAACACCGATGCAAAGGTCGCTTTCACCATATTCGCCATCGAGAAGAGCAGAGCAAGGAATCAATTTCTTTTGGTCGTGGAGCACAGCGCCAGCCACTTGAGCAGCAGCAGCACCTGGAGCATACCAAGCAGAAGTGCCCAACAATTTGGTGAGAGTAGCACCACCTACCATAGTATCGGCAGCAATCTTAGCGAGTTCTTCTTCAGATAGGAAGTTGGAAGCGGGAACACCGCGATAAGCAGCAAAGCGAGTCAAAGGAATCATGGTAGTGTCACCGTGACCACCGATAACGATACCTTCAACTTCGATAGCGTTGGCGTTGAGGGCGTTGCTCAAGAAATATTTGAATCGAGCAGAGTCGAGTGCGCCACCCATACCGATGATACGGTTTTTGGGCATGCCGGAAGTTTTGTGGATAAGGTAGGTCATTGTGTCCATGGGGTTGGAAACGCAGATGATGACAGCATTGGGAGAGTGTTTCAATACGTTTTCAGTCACTGATTTAACGATGCCTGCATTTACGCCGATGAGTTCTTCGCGGGTCATACCGGGCTTGCGGGGAATTCCGGAAGTAATAACAACAACGTCGCTGTTGGCGGTCTTTTCGTAATCGTTAGTTACACCGGTCAAACGGCTTTGCAAACCGAGGATATTTGCAGTTTGCATGATATCCATAGCTTTACCTTCAGAAACGCCTTCTTTGATGTCGAGAAGAACGACTTCGTCGGCGATTTGGGTAGTCACCAACACATTTGCACAAGTTGCGCCTACGTTGCCGGCGCCTACAACTGTTACCTTTGACATAATTTTAAATATTTAGTAGTTAAATTTTTGCCTTTTTGCCGGCGGGTCGACGCGATTAGCGAACGGTGCGCGGGGCTATTGATTTTTGATACGCAAATTTAAGGAAATATTTCCATAAAAAAATATCTTTATCAAAATTTAATAGTTAAACCAACATAAACGCATCATAAACGCTGCGGTAGGGGGTGCGTTTTAATGGCAATCTATGTTGGGGTTGATGTCGAGTAGTTGTTTTATGAACTCGTCTTGATTGACGGGAGAAATGAGGAGTGGCATATAACTTTTCAGTATCTTTCGGTCGGTGAATGTGATAGCCAATCGCCGTGACAATGAAGTGGCCGGGGCGGAGATGATACTGTTGGATGGCGCGATTTTCTCAATTTTGTCGATGGGATAGCGTCGGGGTATGAAGAAGGAGTAGACTATCAGTTGGTTGCCATCAATTTTATAGTAAATGGAGTTGAAGGCCACGATTAAGAACGTGAACACTGCTACGCAGATGATAAGTGGAGTGAGGAGTCGCTCGGCGGTGAAACAAGGAATGATGCAACATGTCATGACAATGGCGATGACTGTCCAGGTAGTGGCGTCCCACTGCGATTTGAATTTTACGGGATTTTCAAACATGGCTTAAGGTTTTTGAGGTTATATTTGACAAATGTAGTCAAAAATATAAAAATCGGCAAACATGGTGACGGGAAAATGAGGCTGTGTAACAATAAAAGTTGGACTCTACATTCCGGAACAAGTTCATCCAATGACGGAGGAAGAAGTAGATTTTGTTTTTTATTGTCGAATTTTATTGCTAACTTTGCCATACTATGTTTTGGTTATTAGTGGTTTAACCTCAATTCAAATTTACTAAAAATCAACGACATAGCAAAGGCTTTCGCGCTGAATTTCAGCATGAAAGCCTTATTTTTTTAATCAATAGCAAAAGAGGCCGACTAACAAACTTGTTAGACAGCCTCATGAATCATAGAAGGGAATTTTTAGATGTTATGTGTGTTAAGCGGGAGTCCACTTGCAGCGAACGGGAGATACGATAGCGCCTTCATCCTTGAGTTGCTTCATCGCTATGTCTACCTCTTTGCGGTCGAGCCCGGCGAGTTCAGCTATTTTACCGGCATTCAAAGGTTCGCCTGCATCTTTCATTGTCTGTAGTACTTTGTCTTTAGTTTCCATATTACGTGAAATTTAAGTATTAATAATTCAAATTTATAATTGGCAATTCTATTGTGCAAATAATTTGGATGAATTTTGCGAAATCTGTTTTAAGATAAACAAAAATTGCCGTGAAAAGTTAGTTTTCGTAGTCGGGTAAGTGTCGAAAAAACGACAGGCTGGCAGTTGAGATTTAAGCAGCCTGTCGTGTCCAAGATATGGATTAGATTTTGACACTATGGCCGAGTGAAAATGGAGTTAGAGGATTGTTTTCCACAATCCGTGGAGGTTGCAGTATTCGTAGACGGCAATCGGTTTGTCGTCGCCAACGAAGAAGGATGCTACGGGTTTGTCTTTGAGGTATTTAAGCATGCCACCATTTTCTGTTTCGACGTAGATGAAGGAGATGTGGTGTTCGGGTGCCATCGGGTGTTCGATGCTTCCGACGTCGACACGGATTGTGTTGTCGTCAACCTTAGTTACTACGGGGACGTGCTTTTCTTGACTGGCGTCGACGGTGTTGGCTATAAGTTCTACCCAAGAATCGTCGTAGCATGTGCAAGAAGTTGCAGAGTCAACAAGTTTTACTACTATATTATCAGAGTTTTTGCATTTGAGAAATTTAGTTGCCATAGTCTTAAGTGTTATTTAATTGTTTGAGTTTAGATTCTTTTGTTAAAAAAAATTCTTTGATACAAAGATATTATCAAAAGCAGTGCGTGTCAAACTGAAAATTTCTATCAAGGCATAGATGGAAACTATCACAATCGGGAATAACGGATTGTATCACCCTACTGTTGCCGGTCTTTTGATGTTTGGTTATGAATATGAAGTTACGCGAGAGTTTCCAAATTACTTCTTTGATTATTGGAAGAAACGCATGATAATGGTGTTGACCGCACTATACTCACCCTATCAACTGCAGGAAACGCACAAGATGTAGATGCAATGCTTGCGTTATATAGTGGATTGAATAATAAAAGCGACCAGAAAAAACAAATTATAGAAATGTTAAAATCTAATCCCAATATTGCACGTTCAGAAATGGCACAAGTGTTAGGAATACATGAGAGTAGTGTAAAAAGGCGATTGGATAGTTTGGTAAAAGAAGGCTATATCTGTCGTATTGGCGCAAATAAAGGTGGACATTGGAAAGTGATAAAAGAAATACAATAGTTTATTATTAGCATTTCTCAACTGCCGATATTTTCGATTAGCTTCGAAACGATTTACAACGTTAGTTTCTATACTATTATCATGGGTTATCTTAAGCCTAGTGGTAGTGTGCTAACAAAGTCGCTGTATTCTCACTCTAATTGCTATTTACTCCTGATTGGTCCTATAGGATTATTATGATATGTGAATTTTTGCAATACACTTTGAGGGAAATTGTATTCGGAGATCATATCGCCTATTCTCCGAAAATATTCGGCGAATAATTTGTTTATTCTCCGAATATCACCTAATTTTGTCACAAAATATAGCGCATATGAGATATATACATGATTCTGAAAATTGGTGGCAATTCCATTATGATAGCCAACAAATAATGAATGTATTAGGTCGAGTACGAGCCAAACAGGGTTCTCTAATAGGACGAATGATGTCTTTAGGATTTGACTCACAAGATGAAGCAATGCTCTCAAATTTATCACTTGAACTTGTTCGTTCTTCAGAAATAGAGGGCAAAGAGTTGAATCTTGAAGAGGTTCGATCTTCAATTGCTCGCCGACTTGGAATTGACACAGCGGGTCTTGTGCCAGTGTCTCGTTATGTTGATGGTGTAGTAGAAATGCAATTAGACGCAACTCAAAACTATGCCAAAGTACTTACTCACGACCGACTTTTGGGGTGGCATAATGTCTTATTTCCAACAGGAATGAGTGGATTATATCGCATTGAAGTCGGCAAATATCGTTCTGGAGAGATGCAAGTAGTATCCGGTGCTATGGGAAAAGAAAAGGTGCATTATCAAGCACCTTCGCCAGAGCGAGTTCCTGCAGAAATGGACCGTTTTATCGAGTGGGTTAACAATAGCAATAACATAGATGCTGTATTGAAAGCAGCTATTGCTCATTTATGGTTTGTTTCAATACACCCATTTGATGACGGAAATGGTAGAATAACAAGAGCCTTGACCGACATGTTACTAGCTCGTTCCGAAAATAGTAGTAAACGATTTTATTCCGTATCTGCCGAAATAAAAAATTTACAAAAGGAATATTATGAAGTATTGGAACGTACGCAACGCGGAAATGGCGATATCACCGATTGGCTTTTGTGGTTTTTACATTGCTTTGAACAAGCATTAAGTGCATCGGAAAGCACTTTATCTTCGGTAATGTACAAAGCAGAATTTTGGGAACGCAATCGAGATTTCTCATTCAATGAGAGACAAAGAAAATTGTTGAATATGCTATTTGATGGATTCAATGGCAAATTAACTAGTAGTAAGTGGGCTAAAATTGCAAAATGTTCATCAGATACTGCACTAAATGATATAACCGACCTCATTGCAAAAGGCATATTACAGAGAACTAATGAGGGAGGTCGTAGCACCAACTATATATTAGTAGATTCTAATTCTTAATGCCAGCAAATAGCGATATCCAAACCTAATTAGCGATGATATTGAAATTGCATCAACAGTTGGAAACAATAAAAACAATTATCGTAGAAAGAGCTAAAAATTTCTGTTTGCAATTCTGTTTGCCAAAATAATAATCACAATAACGGATAATAAGAGACTGCCCAACTTTTATTGTTAGACAGCCCCTTTGAGAAGGTGAGAATATCATGCTATAAAATAGGGTATCAAAATAGCTAAGCGAGGAATAAGTCGGCAAAAATTCGGCAAAAATGCAAAAAATCGCTAAGTGTTGGATTTTCAACTGCTTAGCGATTTGTTGTGTGGTCCCACTTGGGCTTGAACCAAGGACTCCCTGATTATGAGTCAGGTGCTCTAACCAACTGAGCTATGGGACCTATATTTCGGCTCTTTAAATTGAGCGTTCAATATTCAAAATTATTCGAGGTTGTCATCTTTTCGGGCGGTGAGTTTTCTCGAGTGGAGTATAGCGGACTCGAACCGCTCACCTCGACACTGCCAGTGTCGCGCTCTAGCCAGATGAGCTAATACCCCTGCTTTTGCACGGCAAAGGTAGTGTATTTTTTTTTGTTTTGCAAATTTTATGTGATTTTTATTATTACTGTCCGCTAAACTTTTTTGAGTGTAGAGTCCAACAGCAAATGCAAAATTAGTTCAAGTTTGCGAAAAAACGATT
>CAYWXG010000034.1:0-26258 GCA_964462445.1 uncultured Barnesiella sp.
TCAGCGTCCGAGCTATGTTATTTTGCCGCATTCAAGTTTTAGCGGACAGTAATAATTGGCAATAAATAATTTGCTATAACTTCAGCTATAATTTGGAGGTCGATATTTACAAAAGAATAGAAACAGTGAAGCCACTGCTAATTACCTTGAAAGGGTTTGCAGTGGCTTCACGATATTCAGGATAGCTTGCAGAAGCAAGCGTTAAATTCAATTATTAAACGCCTTGGAGCTTGAAGTTGATCGGGAGGGTGTACCATACGTTAACCGCCTGACCGTTCATCTTACCCGGGATGAAATTCGGCAATGTCTTAACGACGCGAACTGCTTCTTTGTCGAGGTCTGGGTCTTTACCACGTACGACTTTTACTTCACCGATAGAACCATTCTTAGTAACCACGAATTGAACAACTACACGACCTTGCACGTTATTTTCCATTGCGATAGCCGGGTATTTGATGTGGTTTGAAATCCATTTAAGAAGTTCTGCTTCACCACCGGGGAATTGAGGCATCTGCTCAACAGAGGTAAATACCTTGTTGTCTTCCACGGGAGTCTTTTCTTCAACGATAACTTCGTTTTTGTGTTCGCGTACGATGTTAAGGTCATCAGTACCCTTATCGAAGTCGGTTGAACCAAGAGCTGTAGAGGTGTCTTTAACCTCATCGGCTGATTTTACTTCTTCGGTTACTTCTTCGTCTTTAGCGGTGAGGAACTCGGTGAACTTTTCAGTGTTAAGAATTTCTTCTGCAAGAGCTTCTTCTTCTTCGGGTTCAGGGATTTCCTCTTCCTGCTCCATTTGGTTTTCTTCAATAATTTCCTCCTCAATAATCAATTCTTCGAATTGCTGTTGTTCAACTTGAGCGAGAAGTTCAGCCAAGCGTTCTTTTTCAGCATTTTCTCTTGCGGTTTGAATCATACCGTAGATCCATGCAAATAGGAATACGAGAATTAGTCCGGCAACTACGTACACAACAGCGAGGTTGTGACGACGGTCGCTTGATTGGCGGAGGGTATAAGCACCGAATTCTTTATTTTTACCTTCAAAAATAAGGTCGGTCCATTCTTTTGATGAAAGATCTACATCTTTTGCCATGTTCTTACAATTTTAAAAGTTAATAAATCTTGCATCTTATTCAGCAGGATTACGACGTTTGTAATCTACTATCAACAGAGAGTCGGTAGGAGTGAAAGAACCGATACGATATTGCGAGATTTGGTTAATCTGCATTTCATCGAGAGCGGAAATCACACTCTGCCATGTAGCTCCGGGAGTCGCTTTAACAGTTACTTGCGGACGAGTAGTTATGTTACTATCGTTACGAACTGTACGAGCGATTTCCTCAAATTGTTCTTCAGTGATTTTCCCGCGGCGCCAATCAGCTTTGTGGCTTTCGAGCTTGTCAAGCACTTCTTTATTCTTCTCATGAAGGATTTTGCGAATACCTTGACGAGTGTTGCCATCGTTACCAATGAATTTGTCAGCTTTAACGGTATTGTCGACTACTAATCCCTTTTCGGGGTCGTTGAAAATAACGTTGTTGTTTTCGTCGATAGTCGGTTCGAATCCGAAGTAGTAGTAAACTACGTCGGTAGAGTTACCTTCAGCGTCTTTCACGAGTTCCCCTTTGTTGTCGCGTTCAGAGTCAATAATCAAAGTGATAGCTCTTGACTCGGCTGCAACTTCAGAGTTGGCCTGAGTGCGTTCTTGGTTGGGGTCGGGGGGTGCCGGTAGGGCGATGCTAAGTGTCTGCGATTTAATCATCGTGGTACAAAGCATGAAGAACGTAATAAGGAGCATGTTCATGTCAACCATCGGAGTGAAGTCGACATGGATCTGCATCTTCTTTTGGGCGCCTTTTTTCTTTTTGCCGCCGTCTGATTGTTCTATCTGTGCCATAATGATTATTCGTTTTCAGATTTCAACGCCGTCATGACGGTGAATTTGTTCATTTTAATAGTGCGGAGGTTTTCAAGCACGAGGTTGACAGTCTGGAACGACGTGCCACGGTCGGCTTTCACTGCAATACCTTCACCGGTCTTACGCATCTTGTAGTTGAGAGTTTCCAAAGCTTCATCGTAGGGAGTAGCATTGAAAATTGCTCTAATCCAAATTTGGAATTCGTTGGTTTTTACATTGTAACCATTAATGTCAAGTTCTTTAGTCTTGAATTGGTTCACCAAAGGAATTCCTGAGTAAGGATTATCAAGGTCGCTCAACCATTCATCTTGCTTCGTTTGATCGAGAGTGAGAAATTCGTGAAGTCTGCTGATAGGTACACCGAAAGTACCAATCTTGGCAAATTTCTCGATATCCACATCGGTAATACCTGGATCTTTACCGCCACCTTCTATGTAGAGCGCAATCGCATTTTTAAGAATTTGTTTGCGAAGGTTCTCTGAGCTCCACGCACCGGGATCGTCCTCGGGGATGTCGGGGTTTGCTTCACCGGTAACGGAGATATAAACCTTAGGGGTATCTTGATCGTCGGGGCTTGTAGCAACAAGTACTTGAGCTACATTCGACAACTGAATCTTCTGAGTAGATACCGAAGGAGGAGTAATCACCTGAGTGGGCTCTTTCTGAAGGAACGTCGAAGTCAACATGAAGAAGGTAAGCAAAAGTACGGTCACGTCACTCATCGCGGTCATGTCGATGAGGGTGCTCTTCCTTTTTACTTTAATCTTTCCCATATTTTACTTAGAAGTTTTAATGTTAAATACTAAATGTAAAAAATGGATTGATTAGTGAGTTGCGGCAAACGATTGTACGATAGAGAAACCGATTTCGTCGATTGCGTAAGTCAAGTTGTCAATTTTGTTGGTGTAGAAGTTGTAAGAGATTACAGCGAATGCACCAGTAGCGATACCGAATGCGGTATTGATAAGAGCTTCAGAGATACCGGTTGAAAGTTCGGTAGAGTCAGGAGCACCAGAAGCAGAAAGAGCCTGGAATGATTTGATCATACCGATTACAGTACCGAGAAGACCGACAAGAGTACCGAGGGTTGTGAGGGTAGCCACGATGGGGAGGTTTTGTTGCAAAGAAGGCATTTCGATAGCCATTGCTTCTTCAACTTCTTTCTGAAGAGTAGTGATTTTTTGCTCTTTAGAAAGGACAGTGTTTTCGTGCATTTCTTTGTAGCGGTTGAGCGCGGCAGAAACTACAGCTGCAACTGAACCTTTTTGTTTTTTGCAAAGATCTTGAGCACCGTCGATGTCGTTTTTAGCGAGGCATTTTTTAACATCGCTAACGAATTTAGAGATAGAACCGGTACCTTTAGCGCTCTTAAGAGCGATAGCACGTTCAACAGAAAGAACGATAACGGTCAAAAGAAGAGTTTGAAGGATAGGAACGATTACACCACCTTTGTAAACAGTACCAACGAGGTCTTCGGGATGAGCGTTTTTAGAAACATATTCAGGAGCGAATACCATAGAGCCGCTGTAGTAAGCAACTTTAGGTGCGCCAGCTTCAATTGCGCCTTCGCTTGCAGCTGCTTCCTCTTCAGTGTAAACTGCAGCTTCAGCAGCGTTTGTAGTAGTGCCACCATCAACTGTTTCGAAGAGGGGAGCACCGAGCTCGTCTTGAAGTTGAACTTTACCGAAGTGGCTTGAGCTACCAAATACGAACATAAATAACAAAACTGCTACAACAAAGCATGCAACGATGGCCGCGAATGCGTTTTTGATGCCACGTACTTTACTTTTTTGTGCTTGACCTTGGGCCTTAGCTGCGACGGGGCGCGGCTGGGGTGAATTGGGCTTTTGAGCTTCCATAAAAGATAAATACTTAAATTAATGTTAATTAATAATGATTGTTATAAGTTGTTCAATGTTTTAGTTCCTTTCTGTCGTTTTTTAGCGCATTTCCAATGCCGTGATTTTCAGGTTTCAACTACATTTCATGGCAAGGTCATAAGATTTTAGTCACAACTATGATAACTAAGAAAATGCCGATAGATATAGTTTTTTAATATGCTTTTATATTGAAGAAAAATGGTGATTAAGGTATTAAATGGACACAATTCTTCAACTTCTAACTGCAAATGTATTCGTTATTTTTCAACCTGCAAAATTTTTTAGCTTCAAATTTTCTTATTTTGGCATATTTTGTAACGATGAAACGTTTTTTAAGTAGTATTGCAAATTAAATTATAGATGTCAATTTTGAGAAATTTGGGGCTTTGAGAGATATGTTTGAAATTTTTTTGAAAAATTACTGAGAATATATTCCGCCTCTCAAAATAAAAAATGTAAATTTGCAGTGACTTTAGCGCAAAAGTGCTAACCATGATAAAACAATTAGCAAAAACAATATAATATATGAGCCGGATATTGACAATAAAAAAAGGGCTTGACATAAAGATAGCAGGCGGATTAGTCGATAATACGATAGATGATGCACTGAAATCTACAAGTTATGCTGTTATCCCGGATGATTTTCATGGATTTATCCCTAAACCTGAGGTGAAGGAGGGGGATAAAATCAAGGCCGGGTTCCCTCTGCTTTTTGATAAACGAGATAGTGAGCTGAAGCTTGTTTCACCGGTAACCGGAACCGTTGAGGCAATTGTCAGAGGCGAACGTCGTAAAATTCTTCAAGTTGTAGTAACACCGGAAAAAGAGGAGACGAACAGTAGCATCGTAAAGTTTGATACTTCGGTCAAAGATGAGCCGGGAGCTCGCAAGCTGCTCAAGAATTCGGGGTTATGGGCAATGATGCGTCAGCGCCCCTATGCGGTAGTACCCAATCCTGATTCTGTTCCCCGTGACATATTTGTTACAGCAATAGATTCAGCTCCATTGGCGGCTAATCCGGCATTATTCTACAGTGATGTGGAAACTCTTGAGGCCGCAGTCGGTTTGTTGGCATTAATAACAAAAGGAGATATCTACATCGCGCGTAGAAATGATGGTGGAATAGCCGATGTGAAAGGTGCAAAAATGATAAGTGTTGAGGGTCCGCATCCCGCAGGTAATGTTGGTGTTCATATCGCAAATATTGCTCCGGTGAATAAGGGCGAAACAGTGTGGACAATGGATGTTGCTACGCTTTGGCGCATCGGTCGATTGATGTTGACCGGTTCGGTGGATTTTACCGATTATGTTGCGATAACCGGCTCGGAAGTGGTTGCTCCACAGATATTGAAGACTAAAATCGGAGCGACAATACAATCATTGATAGAGGGTAGAATCGCTGCAAGCAAATATCACCAACGCATAATTTCGGGCAATGTGTTGACCGGAGTGGCAGTGACAGCAACCGATTATCTACACTATCCTTATAATCAAATAACGGTGATTCCGGAGGGTGATGATATCGATGAATTTATGGGATGGGCATCATTGTCTCCATCGAAGATGAGTGAAAGTCGCACCTTCCCCGGAAAATTGTTCCGTCGTATGTTCCGTCCCGATGCACGTTTGCTTGGAGGGCGCAGAGCACTTATAATGTCGGGCGAGTATGAACGTTATATGCCTATGGATATAATGGCAGAATATTTATTAAAGGCTATAATCGGTCGTGATATCGAAAAAATGGAGTCTCTTGGTATATATGAAGTAGCACCGGAGGATTTCGCACTTGGAGAATACGCCGACACATCAAAAATAGAAGCTCAAAAGATAGTGCGCGAGGGTTTGGACTATTTGCGCAAAGAACTTGAATAAAAAAGAAAAATTATATACAGTTAAAGCTATAACGATATAAATGAAAGCATTAAGGAAAATCCTTGACAAGGTCAAGCCACATTTTCAAGAGGGAGGGCGTTTGCACGCATTCCACTCGGTTTATGATGGATTTGAAACATTCCTGTTTACGCCGAAATCAACTTCGACGTCGGGTGTTCATATTCATGACAGCATGGACTCAAAGCGCACTATGATAGTAGTGATAATGGCATTGATGCCCTGCTTGCTATTTGGAATGTATAATACCGGCTATCAGCATTGGGAGGCAATAGGAGCAGTAGAAAAACCATTCTTTTCACTGATGCTTTTCGGACTCTTGAGTGTGTTGCCTAAACTTATAGTAGCCTACACCGTGGGCCTCGGCATAGAGTTTATAGTAGCGCAATGGCGTAAAGAAGAAATACAGGAGGGATTCCTTGTTACCGGAATTCTCATTCCATTGATATGCCCGGTTGACACTCCGTTGTGGATGATTGCTGTAGCCACTGCATTTTCAGTTATATTTGTAAAGGAAGTGTTTGGTGGCACGGGATACAATATCTTTAACGTAGCGTTGGTGACACGAGCATTCTTGTTCTTTGCATATCCGGCTCACATGAGTGGTGATAACGTGTTTGTTGAAACAGATGCTATAGCAGGATTGGGAGAAGGAACCGTAGTTGATACATTTACCGGCGCAACGCCGCTTGGACAGGTAGCAGTTCAAGCCGGCGAGGAAACAATAAAAATCACCTCGACAGTAGGTGCCGACCCGATTTCCACGTCCGATATGTTCTTAGGTCTAATCCCCGGTTCATTTGGAGAAACTTCGACGTTATGTATTCTAATAGGAGCGGCGATATTATTGTTTGCCGGAATCGCATCATGGCGTATTATCGTTTCTGTATTTGCCGGAGGCGCGGTAATGTCGTTAATAGCGAATGCATTCTGCACCCCAACATATCCGGCATCGATGCTTTCAGTTGCCGACCAATTGTGTTTGGGAGGATTTGCATTTGCCGCGGTGTTTATGGCGACAGATCCCGTGACAGCATGTCGCACTAATGTCGGAAAATACATCTACGGATTTTTGATTGGAGTAATCGCTATCTTAATACGAGTATATAATAATGGATATCCTGAAGGCGCAATGTTAGCAGTGTTGCTGATGAATGCGTTTGCTCCGCTCATCGACTGGTGTGTGGTGCAAAGTAATGTGCGTCGTCGCGAAAAACGTCTAAAGTTAAAAAATACCGACCATGAATAAGCAAAGTAATATATATACTGTGATTTACATCATCGTAATGGTGGTGGTGGTGGGCGCGGCTTTGGCATTTACATCAATGTCGTTGCGCGAGCGTCAGACGGCCAATGCGAATGCCGACAAGATGAAACAGATATTAGCGTCGGTAAAAATTGTAGCAGATGCTGAAAATGTTGCCGAGCAATTCAAGGCTCACATTACTGAAATGTTGGTAGTGAATTCAGAAGGAGAAGTCGTAAAAAAAGGAGATGCCAATGACAAGGCAATCTTTAATATCGATGTAGCTAAAGAAGCAAAAAAGGCCGATGAAACTCGACAGCTACCGGTGTATAAATGTGTTCTTGAAGATGGTCAAGAGAAGTATATTATACCGGTGTCGGGAGGCGGACTTTGGGGCGGACTTTGGGGGTATATTGCACTCGATAGCGATGGCTCAACCGTTTATGGGACATATTTCTCACATGCATCTGAGACCCCCGGATTGGGCGCAGAGATAGCCAATGCTGAATTTCAAGATGGTTTTAATGGCAAGCAATTTTTTGTGAATGATACATTCTTGCCAATAAAGATAATGAAATCAGGGCAGCGCCCCAATGATGAAAGTGACTATGTCGATGGTATTTCCGGAGGCACAATAACAAGTAAAGGAGTTGAAGCAATGATAGAAAATTGCTTGCGTCCGTATGAAGCCTATTTGCGTAATCTCAAATAAAAATCGCGAAGAAAAAAATATAAAGCTATGGCTGAAAAGATAAAAAATAAATCGGTGTTATTTAATCCATTATCAAAGAATAACCCGGTGATAGTGCAGATACTTGGTATCTGTTCGGCATTGGCGGTAACCGCCAAACTTGAGCCGGCAATAGTGATGGGATTGTCGGTGATAGCCGTTGTCGCGTTTTCTAATGTTATAATATCATTGTTGCGCAACACTATTCCGACTAATATACGAATAATCGTACAGCTCGTGGTGGTTGCCGGCTTGGTAGTTATAGTCAATCAATTGTTGTTGGCTTTTGCCTACGATGTGGCGATGCAATTGTCGGTGTTCATAGGATTGATAATCACCAATTGTATATTAATGGGCCGACTTGAGGCATTTGCGATGGCCAACAGTCCGTGGCCTTCATTCCTTGATGGAGTAGGTAATGGTGCAGGATATGCAATAATTTTGATAATTATTGCATTCTTTAGAGAGTTGTTAGGCTCCGGAACATTGTTAGGAATGCGGGTAGTGCCACAATCGTTCTATGATGCCGGTTATGTCAACAATGGATTGATGATATTGCCTCCAATGGCTCTCATAATAGCGGGATGCATCATTTGGGTTCATCGCTCAATTAACAAAGATATTCAAGATTAAAAATTACCGACCAAATGGAAAATTTCAATATATTCATACGCTCGATATTTATCGACAATATGATATTTGCCTATTTCTTGGGTATGTGCTCATTTTTGGCGGTATCAAAAAATGTGAAAACGGCATTCGGCTTGGGTATTGCAGTTACGTTTATGCTCGTGATAACTCTGCCGATAAACTACTTGCTTGATACGTATGTACTTAAAGCCGGAGCGTTGTCGTGGCTTGGAGCTGACTATGCTGAAGTGGATTTGAGTTTCTTGTCGTTGATAATGTTTATCGCGGTAATTGCATCTATGACCCAAGTAGTAGAGATGGCAGTAGAGAAATATGCCCCGGCACTCTATGCGCAGTTGGGTATCTTCTTGCCACTCATAGCAGTAAACTGTGCGATACTTGGCGGTGCGTTGTTTATGCAACAACGAGAATTCTCCAATGTCGGAACGGCAATATGCGCCGGTGGAGGTTGGGGACTCGGTTGGCTTATGGCAATAACTGCGATAGCAGCCATTCGCGAGCGTCTTGCTACTTATTCCAATATACCTCGCCCCTTGCGTGGCATAGGTATTACTTTTATACTCACCGGATTGATGGGTATTGCATTTATGAGTTTTCTCGGTATTAAAATCTGATAAGTGAACACCGATATGATATTACTTGAACAATCAGCAATGATGTCAACGTTGATAGCCGCAGTTGGCATCTTTCTGGGCATAACGTTGTTGCTCGTAACAATTTTGCTTGTGGCAAAGAAATATCTCGTCAAAAGTGGCGATGTCAACATCAATATCAATGATAGTGAAAATGTTAAAACTACTGCCGGCAAATCGTTGCTATCAACCCTTGCCGATAGCAATATATTTTTGTCGTCGGCGTGTGGCGGAAAGGGTAGTTGTGGACAATGTAAAATCCAAGTCCCGGAAGGAGGCGGTCAGATATTGCCTACTGAAGCAGTGCATTTTACGCGCAAAGAGATGAAAGATGATTGGCGATTGGCATGCCAAGTCAAAGTCAAAGAGGATATGAAAATCCTGGTGCCGGCATCGGCTCTTGATGTCAAGGAGTGGGAGTGTGAGGTTATCTCAAATAAGAATGTTGCTACCTTCATCAAAGAGTTTATCGTGGCTTTGCCTCCCGGTGAACATATGAACTTTGTTCCCGGTTCATATGCGCAAATCAAGATTCCGACTTATACTATGGACTATGATAAGGATATAGATAAATCTCTTATCGGAGATGAGTATTTGCCCGCATGGGAAAAGTTCGGGTTGTTTGGTTTGAAATGTGTCAATACCGAAACTACGGTGCGTGCTTATTCAATGGCAAATTATCCGGCAGAGGGAGATCGCATCATGTTGACTGTTAGAATTGCAACCCCGCCATTTAAGCCGAAACCGGAAGTAGGTTTTATGGATGTAATGCCGGGTATTGCATCAAGCTATATTTTTACGTTGAAACCGGGGGATAAGGTTATAATGTCGGGCCCCTATGGCGATTTCCATCCGATATTCGATTCAAAGGCCGAAATGATGTGGATAGGGGGAGGTGCAGGTATGGCACCTTTGCGAGCTCAGATTATGCACATGACAAAGACGCTTAAGACAACAGATCGCGTGATGAATTATTTCTATGGTGCGCGAGCTCTCAATGAGGTGTTCTATCTTGAGGATTTCTTGCAGTTGGAAAAAGAATTCCCGAATTTTAAGTTCCACCTTGCGTTGGACCGTCCCGACCCGGCGGCAGATGCCGCAGGGGTGAAATATACTCCCGGATTTGTGCATCAAGTGATATATGATACGTATCTCAAGGAGCACCCCAACCCAGAGGATATTGAATACTATATGTGTGGCCCCGGACCGATGAGTGCGGCAGTAAATAAAATGCTCGATTCGTTAGGCGTGGATCCCGAAAGTATTCACTACGATAACTTTGGCAGCTAATAGTTCGATATCCAAATAATATCACCATGAGCATGGAAGCGCAAACGCGAAGCCGTGCTCATGGTGGTTTATGTGGTTGATAATCAGGCAAAAAGTAGTAAAGTTGGGGTTGTAAATAATTGTTAATTGGGCTTGGCGGGAGTGGGATTGCTGTATGCAAAAAAAAAGAGGTATTTGTGTCAAATTGCCACTAGAATGAGGGATGGTCGGATTAAATGAGTCGAATTTGGTGAAAATGTGACAATATGTGTGTAAAAGATGTTAATGCTAAGTAAAATTTATGGATAAAAGTATTGACAAATCAAATATAACTGGTAATTTTGCATCGTGTTTTTCATGGTATTAGATTTAAGGTTAACAAAGATTGATTGTCGGGAGACAATCATTTCTTTTTTATAGGGTTAAGGATATAAGAGACTGAAAAGCAGTGATTTGTTTAAAGGTCAGAGGTTTATGGCGGCGTTGTTGAAGGTCGCTGAATTTGTTGTTTCGTGCATTTTGCCCGATTTATGATGCAAAATGACGCGGTTTGTTTACAAAATGTTTACAGTTTTTTTAACCTCTGATATTTCTTAATTATGATTTCTTTTAAAGTGTGTACGAGAGGGTCGCGCAAGGATGGTTTCTCTCAAGTATATATCCGTGTTACTAATAATCGCTATGTCGGTTATATTAAAACGGATTGGGTTGTTAAGTCTACCTGTGTAGGTAGGGATGGGTCGATCAATGATGCTTTTGTGATGCGTGGGTGTATGGATACGATTGCTAAGTATGTTGATAGGCTTAATGGTGTTGATACATCGTCGTGGGGTATAGCTAAAATCCGTAGTTTTCTGTGTCGTTCGGTGGGGAGTAGTTCGTTTTCGTCGTTTGCCAGGGGGTATATTAATCGATTGGTGGATAATGGGAGTGATAATAATGCTCAGTTGTATATGTCGGCTTTAAGGTCGTTGGAGGGTTATGTAGGTTGTAGTGATGTTGCGTTTGGGGATTTTAATCGGGATTTGATAATGAGCTGGATTGGTTCGTTGCTTAGGACTAAGCGTGCTAAGACGTTGTATCCGATGTGTATAAGGACGATTTTTAATGAGGCTGTTATAACGTCGCAGGAGCCTAATTCGGTGATTGAGCCGATACGTTATAATCCGTGGCAGAGGATAGAGATACCTCAGTCGGATATTCCACGCAAGAGGGCAATTGAGGCGAGGGCGTGTCGTGCGTTTTTTGAGTTTGAGGTTGCCGGGAGTAAGCGTGCGGCGTATCGGGCGCAGTTGGGGCAGGATGTTGCGTTGTTGTCGTTTTGTTTGGCGGGTATTAATACGGTTGATATTTATAATTTGCGTAAGGATAGTTTGCGTGGTGATGTGTTGCGTTATTGTCGGTCGAAGACGTCGAGCAGGCGTAGTGATGGTGCTTATTTTGAGATTAGGGTTAATAGTATTGCGTCGGGTTTGATTGCTAAGTATCGTGCTGACGAGGGTTCGCCGTATTTGTTGCGTTTTAAGGATGCTTATTGTGATGCGAGGAGTTTTAATGCGTCGGTTAATGATGGTATTCAGCAGGTGTGTGAGTGGATGGGGGTTGATAGGGATGATTGGTATTCGGTATATACGTTTCGGCACACTTGGGCTACGATTGCGCGTAATGATTGTGGTGCGTCGCTGAGTGAGGTGGGTTTCGCGATGAACCATTTGCAGTCGGACGGTGTGACACGTGGTTATATTAAGATTGATTTTTCTCCGGCGTGGGTGCTTAATGAGAGGGTTGTTGATTTTGTTCTCAATGGTGGGAGCTCGCAGGATTGTGTCAGGAGGATGGGTGTCGGTGGAGATTTTGTGTTGTCGACCGGTGATATGGTGTATGGTCGTGCGTATTTTCGAGGTGATTTGGTTGGGGAGGTTGGTGATATTGGATTTTCGTCGGCGGATGAGGTGGTGTCTCGGCTTTCGGCTGAAGTTTCGGGTGTTGAAGTTTCGGGTGGGTTGATGCTGTTTCGCATCAAAAATATTGACCGTGGTTGTGAGGTTGTTTTGACGCGGAAGGTGTAAAAATCGGTTCAAAAATAATTTAAAAATTTAATTTTTCTCGTGCGTGCGCGTATGCGCGCGCTTTGATGATGATGATATTAATATATATATTTACCCATTTATTATTTATCTTTATTATATATAAAAATAATTAATGTGTAGTTTGCTTACTTAAAGTAAAACTTTAAATTTTGGAGATTTTTTGCGATTTCAAAATTTATGTTAAAATGATTTTGTAATATGTTGGTGGATAACAAGTTGCAAAAATAAATGTACAATTATAGCGAATAACTGTACATTTATTGCGAATTATTGTACAGTTAAAGGAAGTTAAAATATTTTTGTAATATGTTGGTAAATAACAAGTTGCAAAAATAAATGTACATTTCTGTACATTATTGTACATTAATTAATTTTTATTAAAATGGGGATTTGTGAAATTGTGTTGCGAAATGTTGTGAGATGCAAATGATTGGTTTTTGAGAGGGAATGTTGAGTTATCTAAAGTAGATGTTTTTAGATGATTATTCTTGGGCGAGTTCGGCGAGTCGGTCTTCGATTGTTTTTTGGTTATCGAGGGTCATGTCGATGGAAGTGGATTGGAGTTTAGGGGAGACGTAGGCGGCGAACTTTTCCATTGCCGCAACTCTATCCTTTGGTTCCAACTCGGCTATATCCGAAGCAAAGGTTTCGGAATTAAAGTATTCGTCGAGCATGTTAGCGATTGCTCGACGAACAACGGCAGATGCCTTGTTTGGTGTCCCGGGTTGTCGTCCTCCTGTTTTATGTCCTTTGGCCATAAGTGTGTAATAAGATAAACTGCAAATGCAAAGTTAAGGGATTAGATTTGTGGGTAGGTAAAACTTTAAACAAATTACACATGGGTATAATAGGGACAGCGGCCGGTATAGGGGCGTCGATATTCGGAGGGATATCAGCGTCGAAGGCGATGAAGAAGGCGAAGCGCAATATTGAGGCGCAACGTAAGAAGAATCAGGATTGGTATGACCAGCGCTATAATGAGGATGCGACGCAGCGTGCTGATGCGCAGCGAATTTTGACGCAGACGCAAGAGGCGATTAAGGACAGAAATAGGGCGGCTGCGGGAGCGGCGGCTGTGATGGGTAGCACTGATGAGAGTATTGCGGCGGCGAAGGGAGCTAATAATGCGGCGATAGCTGATGCTGCATCTCGGATAGCGTCGATGGCAGATGCACGTAAAGATGATATTGAGGCTACGTATTTGGCGAATGATAATGCATTCCAATCGCAACTTAATGATATTGAGATTGGGCGTGCCAATGCAATCGCCGGGGCTGTGCAAGGAGTAGCAGAAGCGACAAAGGGTATAGAGTTTTGAAAGTTGGTGAGCTATGAGTTTGGTTGATTATGCTAAGGGTGTTGCTGATAAGGCAAGCCATGAGGTAAGTGGGACGACGGGTGTAGAGGGTAACAAAAATTCTACGACGTCGGCAGTTGGGGGTGATCGAGATTGGTATGCCGAGCTCGAGAAGGTCGGGATGAAGGCACCGATGACCGAAGAGCAGAAGAAGGCTGAGGAGAAGAAGCATCGAAGGAATAAGATATTTGCTGCGATAGGTGATGGAGTCAGTGCGTTGTCGAATTTGTTTTTCACGACGCAGTATGCACCTAACATGTATAATAAGGGGGCTAAGGGGATGTCGGAGCGTGAGCAGATACGTTATGATAAGTTGATGAGCGAAGATGAGTTGGCACGTCGAGAGCGTTATAATGCTATGTATAAGGCTCATGATGCGACGGATAAGGATAGACGATGGAGGCGTATGTTAGATAAGGATGAGGCTGATGCGACGGATAAGGATAGACGATTTCAGCGACTTTTAGATAAGGATGATGCTGATGATGCGTATAGAGAGTGGCAGAAGCAGTTTAAGGAGGAGAGAGCAGCTGCTCAGGACCAGCGCCATGAAGATAATATGGAGCAAAAGCGCGAGCAGGCGAAGAATAAGGGTAAGTCGGGCGGTAAGTCGGGCGGTAGAGGCAGTTCGGATTGGATTGTGTTTTCCGACGGAACCGGCAACGAGGTTAAGATTAATAAGAGTGTGTGGTCCGGTTCGATGCCCAGAGTTTTTGAGACTCTTGTGTCGGAGGGAGTCGGGCAGGGCAACATGAGTAGTGGCGTGTATAAACATTTTATCGACAAAATGACTCCGCAGGAGAGGGAATATTTTGTTAAGCAGCATTGGTATGAGTCGGATGCGGCGCGCCGTCAGATGCTTAATTATGCTAAAACAGATGTGTCGACGATGAGGTCGGGATTGGTTGAAGAGGATGAAGATGATGATTTCAGTGAATTTATAGTAGAAGAAGAGTAATTATGCCAAAGTATAAAGTAAACGGGAAGTTGTATGATATCCCCGAGGAAAAAGTAGAGAAGTTTGAGTCGAAGTATCCAAATGCGACAGTAGAGTATCATAATGAGGGTACAACATATATGATACCGTTGTCGAAGCGAGAGCAGTTTGAGTCGAAGTATCCGAATGCGACGTTGGGCGTGCAGGCAGCTTCGGTGGTGGCACCGGTAGCGGAAGAAAAGGAGGATACAGTACAAGATGTTGCGCCACGAAATGAGGCTCCTGTACAGTCGATGAGAGATGAGTCGGGGGAAGTGTCACCTAAGGAGGATGAAGCGCCTAAGATGAGCCCGGAGGAGGTGCAGAAGCGTATCAGACAGCGAGCAATATTTGATGCTACTCAGCAGGGGGTTGATGAATCAATAAGAGAGGGAGAGTCACGAGTAGGTCGCATTCTTGAGCCGATGACTGCGGAGGGTCGCGATAGGCGAAAAGTGGCGGAAGGACAAGCTCGGATGGCCGGGGCTGAAACAACGTTGTCGGGATTGACACCCTCTTATCCCGCGGAAAAGGCAGAAGGGGGGTCGCAGGGACAAGAGTCAACAGATTGGATTTTCGATAGCTTAGGCATCAATAAGAATTATAAAAAGCCGGTGGCGATATCTCCTGTGCCATACGGAGTGGAGTATGTAGAAGGAAAGCCGGTAACGCGGTGGTTGATGCCTGATGGCAGTATAACGACCAATTATGCGGAGGCGGACCAAGCGGAGAGCGTAGCTCGTAAGGGGCGATTGCGTAGTGAGTTTGAGCGCAGAATGAGGGGGAATGGATATATCCCGGGCATTACGCGACATGAGGAGAAACAGGCTATCATAGATGCGATAGTAACGGGGGATAATATTGGGGCTAAAGAGCATGAGGCAATTGTAGATGCGATGAAAGCTAACGGTCTTGACCCTAATAATCCTGAGCATGCCAAATGGGTGGTTTCGGAGGATCAGCGCAGTATTTTACGCCATCGAAGCGAGGTGGCTCAGGAGAGATTGGATGAGTTGTATAAGCGCAAGCGTGCAGAGGAGTCGAGCCGACCGGCAAGCAATAGATTTACGCCGGGAGCGGGAGCGATAAGTAACGTCAGCCCTCAAGTAGCGGGCACGTCACGCACGCAGTTGGATAAAGATATTGAAGCGGCGACAGCAGAGGTATTGTTGGCTGAAAAAGCGATAGAGGATTATGACAACAATCGCAAAGCCGCGGGGAAAGGGTGGTTTGGCAAGGCAATGCAAGGTCTTGGAGATGCGTTAACCGATATTAATACGTACACCTTTGGAGTTGTAGATGCATCGATGAATAGTGCGGTGCGAGATGCGGATATTACGTCGGACTATGGCAGGCGCCTTATTGAGACGGCTCAGCTATCACAGGATTTGCTGTTAAAGGCACCTAATCCCGGTGGGTGGTATTCGGGCGGTCGATTTATCGGCAGTATGGTATTTGACCCGACGCTGTATTTGTCGGGCGGTATCGGCGGAGTAGCGCGTAAGAGTGCAACGAAGTTAATAGGCAAGGCGATGGCAAAAGGAGCGACGACAGATGTTGCGTCGCGCTTGGTAGGGCAGAAATTGGTAGGTCGATTAGGAACGGCAGCAGTTGCAAGTTCGGCGAATTTGGCGACGTTTGAGTTTCTCGGCGATATGCGCCAACAGTGGATAGATGGCGGTTGGACTGACAGTGCGGGTGAATTCCATGAGGGTTTCTCTATGGGTCACGCGTTGGGCAGAGGCGGCCATGGTGCAATGTTGGGCGCAACGATGGGAGTTTGGGGCGCAGGCTTTGGTAATGTAGCGGATAAAATGGTAAAGGGGACTCCCAATGTGGCAGGCAAAGTGGCGATACGTGCCGGTCAGGTTCCGGTGTCGATAGTAGGGGAGGGAACAATTTTTGCGATGCCAGATATCATCAACTACCACTCGATGAGTGATGATGATTTCGACAAGATGTATGCCGAAAAGTTTGGCTATGCCGGTGAGTCGGATGAGGCTTTGCGTAATGCAGCGCGAGATGAGGCACGGAGTCAATTGTCGTGGGATGCATGGAGCGAGTCGCAAGCGTTTATCTTTGGGATGAAGGTTGCGGGTAAGCCGTTGCACGCAAAGAAATTGATTACAAACGTTGAGCAACGCATCACGGAGTTAAAGGGAGCGGATGTGCGAGAGCATCGCAGTTTTACGGAGCGATTGTCGCAGATGATGGATAGATCTCCGTTTGATGTTGCGATGACGAAAGAGGAGCTCAATGAGTTGCGTAAAGGTGGCTATGGGGAACTTGCAGATTTATTCGCAAAGAGTAAAAAGGGTTCTACGGCAGAATCAGAGCCGGCGGATAGAGCGATAGATTTCCAACGCATGGAAGCCGAGGAAGTGGGTACGCGACGAGAGTTTGACGGATATGATGCGATGCAAGAGCTGATGAGAGATGGCGGTATAAGCCAGTCGGCCCGAGCTAAGGCGTATTTTATCCTTACGGGTCGTATGTTGCCTATGGGCACAGTGACAGGGTACACTAAGAGAATGACCGCGGAAGGTGAGGTAGTAGTAAACTCAGTAACTGCGGATGGAGAGGTTGTCACTTCGCGCAGGTTTAAGAGCGAGAAATCGGCAGAAGGGGAGGTTGCAAAGATAAAACGACAGGCGGAGCTTAATTCTATCGATGTAGGTGAGAAATTTGCCAATGAGGCTCTTAATCTTGTTATGATGGGAGAGGTTAAGGGATTGGTAGCACAGCGCTACAAACTACCGGAGGAAGCCATCGAAGATATATACACGAGACAGTTCTTCGGCGAACGTATTTCGGAAGCTGAAAAGCAGATAGTAGATGATATTAACTCTTTCATAGAGCAGGGGCAGGGGTCGGAAAGATATAAATCGCTTACCCCTGAAGCTATGCGAGATAGGATAGAGGAGGAAACGGGAGTCAACGTAGATGAGGCATTGCGCAAATCGGAAGCGGATAGAAGTGAGAGTGAGAATGGCGCTATAAAAGAGTATGCCAAGAGTCTATACGAGCAGGCAGAGCGTGTGCGCCGAGCTAACAATATCTACAACGAACAGTCTGCGGAGATGCGAGATGAGGCGTGGCAGATGCAACGTGGAGATAGGTTGATAGAAGATGGTCGAGCTGCTGAGATAAAGGAGTCGGTAGCAAATCGCACACATAAAGATAGTGGGGTTATTATCCCGGCTACGATGAAGGTGGGTGACCGCCCGGTGTATATTATCAAGGGTGATGTTGTAATGTTTGCTGATGGTTCGTCCATTGATGTGGAGAAGTCATCGGAGAGTGTTGTCATAGTAGATGCGCAAACCGGTGAAAAGGAGTTTGTATCGCCGGACCAAATCTATAAGTTGTCGGATGCGCTTAATCCTCATGAGGTGTTGTCGGCAGAGATGGATGCGTATGAGCGCATGATGCGAGCCGAGAGAGACAGTGAGATAGTTGATAATTCTTATAACACTGATGAGACTGATAACGCTGAGGGTGGTGACGTTCTGTCTACGGGTGAAGGAGTCGAAGGTCACCGTCGCGATTATGTGCCCGGGGATAAGATTGTGATGGAGGATTCATCGGGGAATATTATCTATGGGGAGATAGTTGATTATGATGCGGCTGATGATAAGTATGTGGTAGATGTTGATAGTCCGATACGTGGTGGTTATTCTCCGCAGATGACGCGAGAAGAGCTGGATGGGATGGTTGTCGGCCACAATGGGGAGTCGGTGGAGAAGAAAATGTCTATGCCGACAGAAAAAGTTGAGACGGAGGTTGGCAATGAAGGGACGGCTGTCCCTGAAAACGTTGAGTCGCCAGAAGTAGAAACCGAAGCGCCGGTTGAAGCAATAGAAACTGAGCAACCGACATCTGACGCTATGCCTATGCCTATGCGTGAAGATGGCGAGGAGGATTGGAGTGCGGTTAGTCCCGAACGCGCTCATGCCTATATTTTTAACGAGTCCGGTCTGTCACGCAGTGAGGGTAATGAGTTTATATCAGCGCAGAGACAGGTCGCACAGAGTGCTCTTGCCAAAGCGCAGTCGGCAAAGATGCCCAAAGTAGGCACCAGTATCAAGGCGTACAACGAGGCAAAGGCTAAACGTCAAGAGAAGATTGACGAGGCGCAGCGAGTGTTGGACTATTGGAATGGAGTGCAGGAAATACAGAATGCCAATCAGCGAGAGGAGAACGAGCGTAGAGCGGCAGAGCAAGCCGTGCTCCATGATGAAGCGGTAGCACGTTTTGAGGAGGAGCAACGAGTCAAAGCCCAGAAGCAGGCAGAACAGGATGTTATAGGAAGTCATGCTGTCAATCCCAAGATAAAGGAGAAATGGGATGTAGCGGATAAAGTAGAGGGGCAATCTGACATTATCACGTTGCCTGACGGTTCGCAATTGCGTGGGAAGTATATGCTTTATGAAGCGGGGTCGGCCTCGGCGAGTCACGATCCGAATAGCGGATATGTGCCCACAGAGGGGTTCCCGGTAGATGAGAATGGACAGAGTGTTAACGACCGCGATTATCATCGAGACAAGGAGGCTCAACGTATTGTAGAGAATATGGCTGAGTCATACGATAGTCGCGCGTTGCAGAATCCAGTAGTTGTCAGTCAAGACGGCATTGTGTTGTCGGGTAACAACCGCACGATGTCGGGAGATTTGGCGGCACGTCGAGGGACTGATACGGCCTATATAGATTATCTCAAGGAGTTTGGTGGGAAGTATGGATTTACTGCTGGAGAAATAGAGGTGAAGCAGCATCCGCGAGTGGCATTTGTGCCTGATGAGCCGTTGCCATATAATGCGGCAACATTTGCTCGCTTCAATGCTCAGGAGATGAAATCGCAGAGCAAACCGGAGACGGCAGTAAAACTCGGTAAGATTGTTCCGGAAGAAGTATTCAACGGTATAGTCGGAGACATCAGTCGATATGACAATATGGGCGATTTCTACAGGGATGATAAAGCGACGGCGCGAGCGTTAGGGGGGCTATTGCAGTCAGGTGTTATCAACAACAAGCAATTACCCGAATTGCGAACAGGTACAGCATTGTCGTCGGCCGGGAAGGAGTTGATAGAGAATACGCTTATAGGTAAGGTGTTCCAATCGAATCCGGATGCCGTCCGTCAGTTGATAGGTATGCCCGGAGTAAGGCAGTCGGTCGTTATGGCTTTAAGCGAGATAGCATCGAACCGAATGTTCTCAAGTGGAGGATACGATTTAGGTGCGGAACTTGCGGGCGCGATAGATTTGGTGTCCAAGGCCAAGGCAGCAATGCCGGATGTGTTCACAGAGGGAGTCCCTGTTTCTCCATTTGGTCGTCAAAAGGGATTGTTTGATGATGAGTTCGGCGAAAGCAGTGTTACTGATGCGACGATACTTTTGCTTTCGGATATCCTCAATAGCAACAAGCCGGGGGATTTGCGAAAGGTGCTTGCGATGTATAATCAAGAAGCGCAGCAGGCTGCGAGTGGTCAAATGGATATATTCTCCGGGGAAGTTGAGAGTAAGGAAACGATATTAAAACGAGTAAATGAATACTTTAACAATGCAACAACAAATGAGAAGCAGGCAATCGTTGAATCAGCCATTGCCGACCGAAAGAACAGAGCCGAGCAACAATCAAGAGGCGGAGGCTCGCAGGGTGAACAAATTGCGAATGTTGCTGAACGCGGCGGAGAGCGTCAAGGCAGAGCAGGAAGCATTGACGGAGATAGTCGAGGGATACGAAGCGAGAGCGAAGATAGAACAAGCCAAAGCGAAGAAAATGCGACAGAGATAAAGTCTTCTATGTCGGCTAATGAAGCGATTGACTTTGTTGCCGATATGGAACTTATTGCCGACGTTGCTCCCGAAATAGATCTTACTATTGAGAATTGGGACGCTCTCTTTGGCGAGAGTGGAATAATCAACACTCCTATTGGTGAGGTTAAAATGGGAGAAAACCAATTTGCTAAACTTATGCGTCAAGGCAGAGAGGGCAAATTGGGAATGATTAAACCTACTCTCGAAAATCCTCACGCTATTGTAGAGGAAGCAAGTGAAGCCAAAGAGGGAGATACAACCGAAAGAGCCTCATCATATATCTTTATCCGTTCATTCAAGAAAGCGGATGGCTCTCGTTTTTACTACTTCACCTCTATTACCGTTAGCAAAGACGGAAGAGAAGTTGTCGTTTCAAGTCAAGAAAAAAGCCGCAACAAGATATTGCGACTTTTGCAAGAAGGAAGTGTCATTTGGCGCACTCCGAAAGATGCG
Source organism: uncultured Barnesiella sp. (assembly GCA_964462445.1). Taxonomy (GTDB): domain Bacteria; phylum Bacteroidota; class Bacteroidia; order Bacteroidales; family Muribaculaceae; genus JAGBWK01. The sequence continues at coordinate 20,909 of CAYWXG010000034.1, forward strand.
ACTACCTCTTCGGCTGAAAGGCAAGGTTTGGACTATGAGCAGCCAAATGAAGCCGAGACTGCTACAAAGGGCTCGGGAATAACTCCTCAAAGCACTTCTTCTGACAGCAAAGATACAACAATTTCGCCAACTACCAATGAGTTAGGCGAAAAAAGTGATGTTTCGTCGGTTCAAGAGCAGATACAGGCAGCAGAGGCAGATGTAAACACCAACCCTACCGAAGCACAGAAGGAGGCAGGGAACTATAAGAAAGGTCATGTTCATGTAGGGGCATTCAACATAACTATAGAGCAACCGAAGGGTTCGGTGCGCCGAGGTGTAGATGCTAATGGCAAGGAGTGGGAGACTACGATGCAGAATACGTATGGTTATATTCGAGGTACGGAGGGTGTTGATGGTGACCATATAGATGTGTTCCTAAGTGATGATATTGATGGTTGGAATGGTCGCAAGGTGTATGTTGTAGACCAATACAATGAGGACGGCAGTTTTGACGAGCATAAGGTTATGCTTGGCTTCAATGATATTGACGAAGCAGATACCGCTTATTTGAACAACTACGAAAAGGGTTGGGCTAATAAGCGTAAGATTGTAATCCGCCCTGCCAATGTAGAAGATTTTGAGAAATGGATAGGGTCATCGCACCGCAAGACAAAGCCTTTTGCGGAGTACAAGAGTGTGCAGGTTGCGGAAAAACGAGCGGCGGATAAATCTGATAAGTGGGATGAGGCTGATAAGGTTGAAGGTGTTGCAGGATTTGAGCGAGCAGGAAACAATGCACAACGAAATAACGCGAGATATAAGAAGGCTGACCGTAGAAGTCGCAGATTGGGTGATTTGAGTGACAATGAGTATGAAGAAGGTATTGCCAATGGGCATGAGTTGGCACGAGTGGAACCTAAGACTAAGAAGGGAACTATTTTTGACTTTGTAACAAAGGATAAGGAAAGACCAGTGTTGCAAGGGGTGCATCATGAGGGTGGTTATGCTATAGCTACGGACGCATTTGTGATGGTAGGTCGAAAAGATAAGTATGATGCAACCCTCGAGGGGAAGACTATCAATAAGAAGGGAGATATGCTTACTTATGAGGCTGACGGAGTGGTGAAGGATATGGAGTATCCGAATTGGCGAATGGTTCTACCTCAAACGACCGAGCCTACGGGTATTGATATTGATGATCTATCTTCTGTGATTGAGGGAATCCGAGTTGCGGATGGAGTGAAACGTGTTGACGAACTAGACTCCCGTATTGCGATTAAAACAGATGATGGGAAGATTATTAGTGTCGGACAAGGGCATTTAGCGTTATTCCTAAGGGGAGCTAAGCAGGTTGGAGCTACAGAAATAGGAGTGCGCATAAACAACTATGTAACCCTATATGCCGAGGGGGATAATGGCTTTGCTGTGGTTCATGGAGTTAAGGGTGTATCGGAGCGTGCTAACTCTTTCTATGATGCATATACAAAGGAAGCTGTAACGACTATTGGTGGACGAGAGTTCAATATTGCTAACGAGGCGATGGAGTCGGAACGAGGTAGCGAGGCATTTGCGCGAGCTACTGAGGCTACTATGCAGGCTCTTGAGGCAACGGGAGTTGAGGTAGTTATGGCAACTGAAGAGATGGTAGCGGAGATGATGGGTGACACACAAGTTGAAAAGCAAGCAGTGCAAGCTGCGAATGAGAGGTTCAACAGAGAATTACATCAGCAGATTGACGGTTCACTTCCCCAAGGTCATATCTACAGATTTGGTATGCCCAGCGCAGTGTTGCAAAGTGCAGGATTACCATATTTGCCAATTGAGCTTGCAGCGAGCAGATTGACGGATAAGAGCATGCAGGAGAATCACCCGTTTGAATTGTCGGAGGTTGAGAATCTTGTAGAGAGTGTACAAAATCCGTTAGCGGTGTTCCGAAGTGCCACGCATATCGGGAGCTATGTTGTATTAACAGAAATACAGCACGGCGGGAAGAATTATGTTGTTGCCATAGAAACACACCGCAAACAGGGAAAAATTGAGATTAACAGTGTGAGAAGTGTACACTACCGTAACTCAAATAATCATATTGCGAATTGGATTGAAGAGGGGTTGCTTGAGTATGTAGATAAAAAAAGGATGTCTGAATGGCTCTCTAAACAGCAGTACAATTCCGCTGACGTTAGAAAACTATTCAGACACAGCGCAAAGATAGTTGAAAGTTTTGAAAATCCAAAGGTTTCCGCGGAATTTTCACGCATGTCGGCGCCATTTTATTCAAATGCACGAAAGAGTGTTCTTGAAATAAAGCAAGAAAAGGGGACTCCGGAGCAGTGGATAGCGATGTTGAAGAAGAATGGAGGATTGAAAGCGGGCGAGGAAGCTTGGGTAGGTCTTGAGAAGTGGCTAAACGAACGGAAGGGAATGGTCACGAAGCAGGAGGTAGTAGACTACCTCAATGAGAAGTCGATACAGATTGAGGAGGAGGAATATGGAGACCCGATATTAACTCCTTCGGAATTGGTGGATTTTGAATTGGGTATTAAAGAGTCATTATCGAAAGGTCGCACAATAGCAGAAGCTATCGATTGGTGGGATGTTATGACCGGTGATAATATGAGCTATTTCTATGAAACAGGTAAAATTAAGATATCCGAATCGGGAGATGTCGCAGTAGAAGGAGGCGCGCAGTGGCGAATAAACCGCACCCGCCTTGAATATACTACACGAGGACTTGAAGGGAAGCGTGAGATAGTATTGACGGTGCCGACGATAGAGCCGTATAACACGAGTGATGAGATACATTTTGGAGAAGCGGGCAGTGGACGAGCAGTAGCATGGGTTCGATTTGGGGAGACTGAAGACAGTGATGGCAATCGAGTGCTTGTGATAGATGAGATACAGAGTAAGCGTCATCAAGATGGTAGAGAAAAGGGTTATAAGAGTGTAGATGCGGAGAAGCGAGAGGAAGAGGCAATGAAAGCAGCTCGCGAGGCTATGACAGCGTATCGGCAGTATAACGTCCAATTGAAAGAGAAGTACGGGGACCCGATGTCGGTGAGAGGAACTGCGGAGGAGCGTAAGGCTGCACGTAGAAAGTGGAATGAGCGGTTGTCTAATGAGGAGAGAGCAAAGCTTGAAGAGTTGCTTCAGCGTAACAATGAGGCTGCAACGGAGTATGAAAGGATATCATTATCCAATCGCCATAAGGTGCCGGAGGCGCCATTTGAAAAGAATTGGCATGAGTTGGCGATGAAGCGAATGCTTCGCTATGCAGCAGAGAATGGATATGACAAGGTGGCATGGACAACGGGAGCACAGCAAGCTGAGAGGTATGATATCAGCCGGTTGGTGGAAGGGATTTCGGTAGAAGATAGTTACCTGGAGGAATTCTCTGATGGCACTCCTGTCGCGGCAAGAATAACAATAAGTACCACATCGGGGAGTATTTTTACGGATATCGATGCTGAGGGTGTTATACATGGTGGAGAATATTCCGGCAGGGGATTGGAGGATGTTGTTGGCAAGGAGCTTGCCAATAGTATTAAGAAAGATATCCAGGAAGCGAAGCAGAGAAAAGAGGCTGCGATAAAAGCCCAATCTTCGATAAGAGAGAAGATGAAAGAAACGGCTGAAGATAGTGCCGAGTATGAAGAATTGCTGGCAAAGTATGCCTGGCAAGACCGAATAGCGGCACAGAGTATGGCCAAGCGCAGATATAGCGGAGGTGATCTTCGTCTCGGGGGTGAGGGTATGAAGGGGTTCTATGACAAGATGCTGCCATCGTTTGTGAGCAAGTATGTGAAGAAATGGGGAGCGAAAGTCGGAGAGGTCACATTGCCCGGAGTAGAAGAGTCGGGACGAAAGATGCATGCTGTGGATGTCACTGCGGAGATGCGTGAGAGTGTTATGCAGGGGCAGCCGATGTTTTTACGTACGTCGGACGGTAAGATTTATGGATGGAGTTTGAACGGGAAGATATATCTGACTGCCGAGGGGATTAATCCTGAGACTCCTGTTCATGAGTACACGCACTTATGGGCAAATGCACTTGATCGGAGTAATCCGAAAGAGTGGAAGGAGATAGTAGCGGGGCTTAAAGGTTCGTCGGTGTGGAATGAGGTGATGCGTGATGAGCATTATCGCGATATATGGCATGATGAAAGTAGAGTGGCGAGTGAGGTGCTTTCGCGTCTTGTGGGGAAGGAGAATTATCGCCGGGAGATGGCACGAGCCGAGCAAGAGATTAAAGAGGCTACGGGCGCTTTTGAAGTTGCGGAGAAGGTGAGTGCGTGGGAAAGTGTTAAGCGAGCGTTGCACCGATTTGTGGATTATGTGAAGAGGTTATTGACCGGTAAGGCTAAAGGGAAATCGGAGGTCTTGAATGGTCAAGATGAGCCATGGATTGAATTTGTGGATCGACCGTTGCGAGATTTTTGGGGCGGAGTTAATCCGAAAGTTAATCGTTCGCCGATAGAGAAGATGTTTGTAGGGGAGCGAGGAGCTAAGAATCTTGATAATGCTCAAGAGGCGACTACAAGGTATGATAATTTGGCGATAGCACGTGAAATGGAGCGTAAACTTTCGGAAAAGAAACAGCGTGTTGAGAAACTGAAAGAGAGCGAGTCGATAGAGCTTACGGAAGATGCGAGTGAGGAAGCGGTGATGTATCGAGATGGTGAGATGATAAAAGACAGAATTGAGGAGTTGTTCAATCAAGCCATATCGGGAGAGTTCAAGGGTAAGCCGGTTGCTATCGGTCGATTAACCGAGGCAGGGAAGGGATATCTTGAACAGATTTCGGGCGTTTCGTTTAAGGATAAAGTGAATTTCGTTCTTAATCCGAGTGATTTGGTGCATATTTACAAAGACCATTTCGGAAACAATGAAAAGGACAAGGGGCAAAATATCCCTCTTGATATTGAAGATATCAGAAGTATAGTAGATGTGGTTTCAAGTCCGAACAAAGTTATATTCTTCAAAGAGGGAGATGGTTTAAAGAGAAATATGTTCTACTTCTTCAAGGAAGCTGAACAAGGGACATATAACTTAATGGAGATTTATTCGGACAAGAAAGGGAATCTGACAGCGAAGACGTTCTATAAAACAAGAAAGGACGCATCCCAACGAGTTATGGATATTGATAAATCCCTACTCCCTACGTCCGAAACGTACTTTGGTGCAATCCTTTCGGATGCAAATATACCACAAATGTTTGAAAATCCAAGCGTTGGGGATGATTATTCTGTTGCGGAGGGTAGTGTTGCGATGAAGGAGGCCCGGGTGGCGGAGTTGTCGCAGGCGTTGAATACACCGATACGAGTTATCAGTGGTGAGGGAGAAGTGGCAGAGTTGCCGAGTCGCCGCAGAC
>CAYWXG010000035.1:0-25913 GCA_964462445.1 uncultured Barnesiella sp.
GTATTGCTACTTTGTGTAATAGGTTATGCCTAAAAATTATTTAGGACAATATTGGACTATATGATTGTTTTCATTAGTTTTTTGTGAGTGATGAATAGGCTTTGCGACAACATACGGGTAACGTTTAGGCGTAAATTTAAGGACAATGTTCTCAACATCTTTATTGTTGGGGATGGTTATTCCAATAACATCGAAGAAGTAGTCAAATGGATCCTCTATTATAGTATCAGCTATGAACTTGACGTTTACGGATTCAACATTATTGATTCTATCGAGAGCAAACACGGAAATATCTTTATACTTTGGATTGAATCCAAGTAAAAACCATCGGTTGTTATATTGTTTGAGGAAATAAGGGTGAATTTCTGCGTCAAACGACTCTCTCCCAAAAGGTTCGTATGTGATGCGGATAGGTTGTTCGTTAATAATGCAATTGAATAGTTCTTTAAACCTGTCAATACCTCGCAGATCAACATTGGAATCAAATGATAGAATATTTTTTTGAGATTCTGAAACCTTATATTTCTTCTTCAGTTTGCGGACGATATCAGTCATCCAATCAAATTGAGGCATTCCACGGAATGAAGACAACATGTTAACAGTCGCCTCAAGCCCAGTCAACTCATCGTCCGTCAAATCAACTATAGAGAATCCCTCTTGAGAATATCGATAATATTTTCGCTGTCCATCTTGATAAGCCTTGATAGGAGCATGCATGGACGGAGAGATTTCCATCTCTTTCAAGTCTGTATAAACTTGACGTTTGCTGACTGTAGTATCTGTGCAGAGTTCCTTGGTAAGATAATCGCAACAAGCCTTCTGCAAGTCCTCTATATAGTACTTGCGGGAAAAGTTACTCAGGCACTAGTCAAGAGCTTCGTAACGGAGCCGAGCGTTTTTGTTCGTTGCCAAAATAATTATATCGTTAGTATGAGACCTTAACAGGATCAATCTGTAAATCTTTAACCTTTATGTCAAGATATTTAGCAATAGGAAATAAAGTTTCAACACAGGGTTGAGCAAAGTTAGTACTTTATATTTATCTTTTCCGAATTATTCAGCCAGTCATTTTCTTATACTATCTTTACTATAATATTAATCGTAACTCTTTCTATGTCGTTGATTAAATCAAATGCTAATTTACTGGATTTTTTCGAATTGACATAGATAATATGAAATTAATGATTTTGTATTGAATAAATATTGATAAAGAAGTGTCGGCGCTATATGCTGTAGCGCAACAAATCACCGCAGTTATCGCCGACCTGTCCGATGATCTCGCGGCATCGTTTTTCCGACATCTTTATTCCTCGGCCTACGGCTATGAAATCATCGGCGGTCGGTCTGTCGGTTCCGTTGACAGAAGTAGCATGCTGGCCGTTGTATCCTTTGGTGCATAGTGTCAGGTCGTAGGCTGGTGCAAGGTGCCAGCGCCATTTGCCGTGATTGTCTTTTGTTATTACAAAACTGAAATTTTTACAGTGGTCATCCTTATTGTCAGTGAGATAGTTGAAAACCATGCGCCTGTACATTTCCTCCACATCACCGGCGTTTTGCGTCAGATACCCGGTAAGGGCAAGCAGATTGCTGTAGTCAAGAATAGGGGTTGACAGCGAAATGCAAAGCAAGCCGCCCGCTGTCGCCGTGTGCAGCCGTTCGCCCTCCGGTGTAAGGTCAAACCGACGCGTTGCGAAATATCTGTTGTCAAACAGTTTGAAATCGGGAACATCAATGCCGCATTTGCGTGCCGCCTCGTTATATCGGTATTCCTGTATGCCGATATCCTTGTCGTCGTATGTGTGGCGGAATTTTACAAGCCAGTGCCCCTCTTCATCCGAGAACATGGCTTTAGGACGGCAACCGCCGCTATTGCCGCTGTTGTACAGAAGGAGACCTGCGTCAGTGTCCTGTCGCTCTTTCAGCACCTCCAGCGCCTTGGCCTGCAGTGTGTCGAAATCATACCTGTATTCGTCAGTTCTGATATGCACGCACGGCTCGTAGGTCAGAGCTCCCATGCCGCCGTTTCCGATAATGCTCAATCGGTCGAGGGCTGAAAGATTTCTGTCGTCAATGCCTTCCCGTAACAACGCTTTGTGTAGCAGATAACGTCCGTAGCCGTCAGGCAGACTGTCCTCAAATATTCCAAAATTGCCGTAGAACGGTTCGGCTTTGGCTATAAACAGTCCGGGCCGCAGGGGTAGTTCCAGCGGCGATATACTGAACCCCTCTGCCAGCCAGCGCCTGCTGTATTCAAACACGCAAAGCCTGTTGTCGGGTGTCAGCGACAGAGTACCCACATCCTCTTTGTGGAATTTTACGGTGAGTCGGTCGATGTTCTTCATGATTTGTAAGCTTTCTTTCTGCCTGTATTCCTGCGGATTTGCGTCAGTTCCTCCATCGTTGAATATTTCGGCTGTTCAAAAATGCTTTTTATCTCGGGTGTATAGTCCAGAACCATAGCTATTCCGATAAGATTCTTTAGCGATATCAGTCCTTTCAGTTCGAAGCGCACGATATTGCTCACCGCAACGCCCGCTTTTTCCCCAAGCTCGTCGCGCGTCATGTTTTTCTCAATACGACGATTGCGGAAATCGCTGGCCAGCTTCATCGCTATATCATTGGCATTTTCCGGCGTATATCTGTCTAATACTGACAAAATATTGTTCATTTCTGCGAATTTTAAGGGTAAAAAGGTAATATATTATCATTTGTAAAGATACTGATTTTTTGTAAGTAAAACAAATCGGAGGAGCGAATTTTTGTGAAAACGGTAGTGCGGATGTAACTTTTTTGCTAATTTTGCGTCTAATTATTACAATGCTTACATTTTAGAACAATTAAATTTTAGATTATGAAGAAGATTTTAATGCTAATGATTGTAGCTTTTGCTACAATTTCCGTTAAAGCTATTACTGTTGATGAGGCATACAATCAACTCGCTGAAACACCCGGTGCTGCTTTGTCGGAAGTGCCTGAATATGACTGCACTAAAGAAGGAATGGATTGGGGCAAAGTTGTAATGTTTATTGGCGCTCAGCCTGCTACTTTGACTCAAGTTGAATCAATTCTTGGAGATATCACCGACCCGGTGGTTGTTGACCAAATGGCACAAGACAATAATCACGTTATTGGGTATGCCGCCAAGCAAGAAGATGGTCGCACTCGCGCTTTAGTTAGTGTAACAATGCCCGGTGTAGGTATTGTTGTTGTTTATGCTCAAGGTGGCGACGATGTTGTTTCCGGTATGAAAATCAACTAAAAGATACTCTTTTATACAACGAGGAGCATCATTCCATTGAGAATGATGCTCCTCGCTATTTTAATTGGTTGCTGAGTTATTAATATTGCTCGTTGGCGTTGGGGAAATCGCCATCTTTTACATCGGTGATATAGTTCTTGACTGCGGAATCGATGACTGTGGCGAGATCAGCGTAGCGACGCAAAAACTTTGGTGAGAACCCTTTGTTGATTCCCAGCATATCGTGCATCACGAGCACTTGTCCGTCGCATCCGCTGCCGGCTCCAATGCCAATTACGGGTATTGTCAGTTGTGATGCTACTTTAGTAGCCAATGCAGCAGGTACTTTTTCGAGGACGAGTGCAAAGCAACCAATTTCTTCAAGCATTTTGGCATCGTTGATAAGTTGTTCGGCTTCGGCTTCCTCTTTTGCTCTGACTGCGTAAGTACCAAATTTATTTATTGATTGCGGAGTGAGCCCAAGGTGTCCCATAACCGGAATACCGGCACAAAGTATGCGCTCGATTGACTCACGTATCTCTGCCCCTCCTTCCATTTTTACTGCTTCGGCGTTCGACTCCTTCATGATGCGTATGGCCGACGAAAGAGCTTCTTTGGAGTTGCCTTGATATGTGCCGAACGGCAAATCCACAACAACAAGCGCGCGTTTAACACCCTTTACTACGCTCGTAGCATGATATATCATTTGATCCAATGTCATAGGCAAAGTGGTTACATTTCCTGCCATTACATTTGAGGCTGAATCTCCTACGAGAATCACGTCCATGCCTGCTTGGTCTATAAGCTGTGCCATTGAGTAATCATAGGCTGTAAGCATCGCTATCTTTTCTCCTCGCGATTTCATCTCCGTGAGGCGCAAGGTTGTCACTTTGCGCTGGTTATCTGTCGTATTGGTTGACATATTTCAATTAATCTAAGTGTATTTGTGTTAAAATATTATTACTCTACAAAGGTAACACTTTTTAAATCACAAAAAAACAATTGTCCTCGCCAATATTTTTATAATCATGGTAGCCGACATTCTTTTTTTATAATCAACTTGCTACAATCAAAATCTCGTTAGATTGTTTGGTGCTCAATACATATTTAATATCACCACTTTGGTAGATTCTGACATTTTTACCCAATCGTTCCAATGTCTTGACGAGTTCATCGATTGTAGGAATGCCGTTTGACCGATAAGAAATAGCCATTGTAGCATGCCGGAATTGTGTAAAAAGATGCTCGAACGCCTGATGAATGGTGTTCGAATTGTTCCAAACATTCTGTTGGCGGAACAATCTTAAATGTTTACTCGTGTAGTCTATACGAGTCTCCCAATTGTAGTAATCAACAAGTCCGTTCAAGAAATGATAAAAGTCGGCATAATCAACACCTACGCCATTATCATTCAGATACGGAGTATCTATGTAAACGAAATCATAGATAGGTTCCACGTCAAAGATGTTGCAGTTAATAGAACGACAAGTTTCACCATTGTCGAAAACCGCATTGTTGGCTTCCTCCACGAACTTACGAAAATGGACTTCAAACGGGGTGTCCCAAGTTCTCTTGTTGCCAAAACTCCGTTCCACTTCTTGCAATCTTACGTAAAGGTTTCTCCGGTGGAAGAGATTGTAAGGGCGCTTGATGATGCAGGACTGGAACAATGCAAAATAAGCGATAGCTTGCTTATAAGGATTGTCCATATGGCGGATATTCGTAGAAACCACATCTAGCCAACGATTCTCCTCGTCCGTGAAGTATATGTCCTTGAATGTCCGTTCGATAAAATCCGGATATTTCACATTCGCTTCTTTCCTCAACAATGCTTCAATTTCAAATTCTTCGAGAAAAATGTTCTCATTTTCAATCAAAGCCTTGCCTATGATGTGGTTGAACGGAAGAATATCGTTGTATGTAACTTGCTTCCCTTCTTCTTTCAGACGGAAAGACACACTTCCTGTACCACCGAATGCATCCAATGCCGAATGGAATGGAATGTCCTTGACGCAATCCCATATCCAATCTACAAACTTATGTTTGCTGCCTTGGTAACGGGTAGTAGGAAATTTGGCTACCGTAGGTATATATTCATTAAAGAGAGATAGTTGTGATTTCATTAGTCCATGTGCTTGAATTGTTTGTACTCAGCCAAGTTGCTATAATATGGTTTGGGCAACTCTGCTTTTTTCGCCATATCGGAAGTCAGATAATACATCCAATAGTCATTGAAAACATCTTCTCCAAGTTCGGCAAAAGTTCCGTTGCCATTTACCAATTCTTCAATTTTGCTGACGGAACCGATGTTCTTCGTATTTCCGCTCCCTGGACGGTCAATGGCAATCTTCCATTTCTCTTGCACGAAGAATTGGAAGTTCTTAATAACAGAAACGATTTCGTCCAACTGGTTCAATGTATAAGTTTTCCGTTCGTCAATATTGGGAACAGTATCGTAAATTACGCCCAAAACTATATGTGCCTTATAATCATCGTATGGATGAGTGGTGTTTTTCAGGCTTTGTCTTTCACGGAAGTATCCGGTAAAAGCTCCAAGCGTCATGCCATTGATATGGGTTGCATCTTTACGGTAACTGCTTTTCAAATCTACAGCGAACAGATTCCCTTCCTTATCCTTGAATGTAATATCCGGATAATAATTCTGGGCTTTCGTCAACTCTATCTCCAATTCGTTTTTGGTGGCAAATTCCAAAATTTTCGGAAAAATATATAGTTCGATAATTTTTGAAATAACTTTAGTATCAGAAGATATAGTGTAGATATTCTTATAGACATCGATGAATCCCTTTACGACCCAGTTCCCGTCTTCTGTGCTAATGGTCTTGTCAAAGCCACAGACAGCTTCACGCAACAATTTGATAAATGTTTTCTTGTCCATATTCAATATTCTATCAATTAGTTTTTGCAAAAGTACTTAAATTCTTTCTAATTGAAGAATAACTATCATTTAAAATACATAATCTTACAACTTCGGAGGGAGAAGTTCGTGGGAAACACCAAGCACTGTTAAATCACTAACTGACAACATTCTTTTTCAGATTTTTGCTCTATCTTTCGTTTCTTTATTATTTATTTGAGATAAATCTCCAATATACTCTCACTCGCAGTAAAAACATTGAAACAAGTTTCATGTTTTAGCTCGTTTATTTGTATATTTGCCGAAAATACTCAAAAATCCGTTAATGCCATGGAAATTATCAATTTTGACGAGAAAAATACTTTGATTAGCCAATATATGTCGGAGCTTCGTGATGTCAACATTCAGACCGACCGCCTTCGCTTTCGTCGCAATTTGGAGCGTATCGGTGAGATTATGGCTTATGAAATATCTCGCACGTTGAATTATAAGGAAACCGATGTGACAACTCCACTTGGTATCGCTAAATGCCACCGTATTGCCGACCCTGTGGTGCTTGCTACAATTTTTCGTGCCGGAGTTCCATTCCATCATGGCTTTTTGGAATATTTTGACAATGCCGAAAACGCTTTCGTTTCAGCCTATCGTAAATATAAGGAAAAAGAAAATTTTGATATTTGCATTGAATATCTCGCGTCGCCATGCCTCGAAGATAAAATTGTGATTATCGCCGACCCAATGCTCGCTACCGGTGCGTCAATGGAACTAAGCTACAGAGCGTTGTTGACAAAAGGTATGCCTCGCCACATTCATGTCGCTTCGGTTATCGCTTCTCAGCGCGCTATCGACTATGTAAAAGAAAAATTCCCTGCCGACCGCACTACTATTTGGGTTGGTGCTATCGACAAAGAAATCAACGACCATTCTTACATTGTTCCCGGATTGGGAGATGCCGGCGACTTGGCGTATGGCGTAAAAGAATAGCGATTACTTTTATCTATTTATGAATCAATAGTTTTGATTGTTTCGTGGGTGATGTGTTATAATTTCATCGCGCAAGAACGTGCGGTCGATGTGCAGATACACCTCTGTTGTAGATATTGATTCGTGGCCAAGCATCTGTTGTATGGCTCGCAAATTTGCCCCTCCTTCGAGCAAATGTGTGGCAAAGGAGTGGCGCAATGTGTGTGGGGAGATTTCTTTAATGATACCGGCAGCTTCGGCAAGTCCGCTCACTATGTAGTATGTCATCATGCGAGTGAGGCGTCCACCTCGGCGGCTCACAAACAGTATATTCCCTTCGCCCGGTTTAATATTTATGTCGCCGCGTAGTTCAAGATAATCTTTAATTGCATCGATAGTTGCTTGAGCTATCGGAACAAGACGTTCTTTATCCCCTTTTCCTTTTACGATGATATATTGCTCATCGATGTAAATGCGCGATATTTCGAGATTTATTAGCTCCGAGACGCGTAAGCCACAGCCGTAGAGCGTTTCAATTATAGCACGATTGCGTACCCCCTCAAATTTCGACATATCAATGGTAGATATCATTGCATCGATTTCATCAACGGTCAGGATTTCAGGTAGTTTTCGCCCGATGCGTGGCCCTTCAAGCAATTGCGTTGGGTCAACTTCTATATAGTTTTCTCTGACAAGCCAAAGAAAAAAAGATTTAATGCCCGAAATGATGCGTGCGAGTGTGCGCACGGCAATACCAAGGTCGCTACACACTGCGGCAAAGTTTTGCAAATCGGGTAATGCTATTTCGTTGATATTCAGTCCGACTTCTCGACAATAATTGAGCAGTTTGCTCACATCTTCTCGATAAGCTTCTACGGTATTTGTCGACATACCTCGTTCCAACCGCAAATTTATTACAAAGCGGTTGAGCAAATCTTCGTTTGAAGGCAGGGGGCGGCTCAATTTCAGTTTTCTATTTTAGGACGATTTTAAATGATTGACGTGGCAAATGCTTGAATCGACACATTATCCATGTTCGGTAGTCGGAAAAATCCATTCCACGCTCACATTCTGATGCCATTTGTGCCTTAAAACTGCCACAGGGCTCTTTGTCTGCGCGACTAATGAAATATACCGCCGCGCCATTGTCGCGCTCCGTACCCTCGCTTGATGTGATAATGGTCATATCGGGAATTGCTGTTTCTTCATCTGCAAGAATTTTACTCTCCGGACTGGCTATATTGACCACTCGTGTCAGTGTTGCATCTTCGATAGGGTAGATGACCACTGATTGGGGTTTAAAATGCTTTACACAACGGTAGAGGAGGGCATAGTGACGATAATTTTTGCCCGCAATTGCGCGAAGTTCGGCTTCATTTTCATCAATATTTCTTTTCGCTAACACTTGGGTTACAAACGCAAAGGCAAACGGGGAATGTATGCCAAACCCTCCTGCTCGCCATCGCCGTTTAGGCCAAGTTAATATTCTGCGTAGAAATGCCATTATTCTTTCTTTTTCCCTACTCCTGCCACACCGTGAGCTATAGCGGCTATTGCCAACAGATAGATGATAATAATTGCTATTGTAGCAACCGACACTGTAGTGTGTACGGATTGCGGATTAAACTTCATCTCTATTTCATGCGTGCCTGCCGGGATTACCATGGCGCGCAACACGTAGTTTACTCTACCGATTTCTGCCGGCTTTCCATCTATTGTCGCCTCCCAACCCCATGGGAAATAGATTTCAGAGAAAACTGCTACTCGGTCGGTCGACGTCGTTGATTTATAGGTCAATCGATTAGGCGCATAGGATGTCTCTACGATTGTATCGGTAGAATCTCCGGAAGCGGCATTGCCAAGAATTTCTTGCATCGATATGTCGGCAACAGCCTCATATTCAGGCGACAAACTGTTTAGAGCATGAAGTTCCTTGTTGGCGTTGTCAACATAAGTGATTTTGTCAATAAACCATGCATTGCCAAGTGCAAGGTCATTGGGGTAGACCTGCCCACCTGCCACAATGTAGCGAGCGTTAAGCATATTGAGCACCGGCTCGGTGGTTATTAAGTTGGCATTGATTAAGTCGTTATATCTGCCAAGCTTGGCTGCATGGTAGCCTCCTATCATTTTGTGGAAATAGGATGGAGTTGCTTCTCCGAAGCGGTCGAAATCGGCCACGCGATAATTGGGGTCGGTATCTTGTAATATCTGTTTATCGGCCGATGTCGGCTCAATGACTGTTTCCGAGCTCAATAGGTCGGGCACAAAGAAACTTTCATGGTTAATGTAGCGCTTATTTACTGCGTAAAGATCGATTAATACCAACAATCCTATTGCGCCAACTGATGCCAATCGGCTCTTTTTTACATCTTTAAGAAGGTTGAAACGCCATATAGCTACTGCTCCGACCCCTAATAATAAGAATATCAAAGATCTGATACAATCTTTTCTGACGAGGGAATAGTGGAGCTCTTCAACAGCTTCAAGTATGGCAGGATTTTGTATGCCGGCTTGTGCTACGACCTCTTCAGGATAGCCTTGATTGAGTAATTGCGATGCTATCATCTCCGAGGTGCGCAATTCGTTGGCTTCGTTGAACCCTTCTCCAAATATTGCCGGATTGAGCGCTCCCATCAAGCATATAATTCCTACAATACCGAAACCGACAGCAAGGGCAACATCTCCCTTTCTCTTGAAAAATTTTTGTGGCTTTTCTTCTGTTGCCGGCAATTTGCCCGCATTGGGTTGCATGCGTTGCTCTGCGTTGTAGAGTCGGTAGAATCCGAGGATAGCAATAAGCGGTATGATAAACTCTGCTACAACGAGAATACTTTCCACCGTGCGGAATTTGCTATACATCGGTATGCAGTCGATAAACAAGTCGGTAAACCATTGGCAATTCCTTCCCCACGCAAGCAATATCGTGATTATCAAAATGAAAATTAACCCCCATTTCACCGGACCGCGTACCACGATGCACCCTACTACAAACAATGCAAAAATGATAACCCCAACATACACCGGACCGTTGGTGCCTTCCGGTGCTCCAAAATATTGCGTTGAGTAATTGAGATATAGATTCACAAATGGGTCCTCAGAATATTTAGTTGCTCCATCAAGTTCAGCAAGCGACATAGGGTAGAGGTTGCCTGCTTCCGGACGCACCGACGCTCCACCTTTCACGTTGGGTATCATCAATGTGAAAGTTTCGCTCGGTCCGTAGGAGTATTGTGTGATGTATGAGAGCATTACAGAGTCGGCGGTTGCCGGGTCGTTGTTGTTGACTTCGCTCTGTTCGCGCTGTGTCTCCTTGGCATATTTAGAAGTGTGATAGATTGATGGTAGGTTGGCGCAGATTGCTAATCCACCTGCAATCATGAGTGAGGCTGTTGCTATACCCCAGCGTGCAATCTTTTGCTCAATAATGCATTTAATAAAAAAGGCTACAACCAATATCGCAATTACGAACCCGAAATAATAGGTCATTTGTATGTGGTTGGCATTGAGTTGCATCATGGCGAAGAAAGCTGCCATGGCTGCTCCTCCGAGATAACGTCCGCGATAGGCGAGTATTATACCTCCGATTGTTGGCGGGATATAAGCGAGAGTGACAAATTTCCAAATGTGCCCGGCTCCGATTATGATAATGAAATAGGTCGACAAACCCCATGCGATAGCCCCTATTATGCCATATTCCCAGCGCACTCGCATTGTCATCATCAATATCATAAACCCAACCATCATCATAAACAGCAAATTTGATGGTGAGGGAAGCCCCAATCCATAAATTTTGGTAAACCATGCAAAAAGTGAATTTGAAGGGTAGGTTGGTGCTATTTGGAATGTCGGCATTCCGGAAAATAGCGCATTGGTCCAGCGACTTTGTTCTCTGGTAGCTTCCTCAAAAGCTTTGATTTCCTGTCCGTTGGCCATACCCTGTATCATATCATGCTGGCGCAAATCATTACCCTCAAAATTGTCGGGGTAGAAAAACGCTATCGATATAATGGCAAACACTACTATCGAGAAAAGAAATCCGAGAGTCTGTCGGTTGTGTATAAATTCCTTGAAATTGGATTTAATTGCTGACAATGACAATTGCATAGTTATTTTCTGTTTGGGATATGTGTTACTTATGTCATATAATTTGCAAATGTACGAAAATAACTTGACACTCAACCCCTTCATTAATTATTATTTATTACGCATATATATAATGCCAAGGTTGCTGTAATTATTACACTGATAAAAATTTCCCCTAAAAATTAATCAAGTTGTTAAGATTTATTGTTATTTTAGCGTCGGTATTAATTAAAAAAATAAGATGTTATGACTTATAAATTAAAGATTCGCTATGTATTTCTTGCGCTGTTTTCGGCATTTGCCATTTCAGCCAATGCCCAATTTTATGAAATAGGAAATCAAGTCCAACGGTTGTTGACGCCGGCATTGTCGGGGAGCTTCAACTATAAAGGCTATGTTGAAGCATCATATCTTAGAGGCTTAGGTGATGATAGATTTGATGTGATAGACATTACCACTACTCAAGGCTTTAAATATTCATCTTGGTTCTTTATGGGTGCCGGTGCCGGTGTCGATATCATTTTGCCGAGTTTGGACTATGATCACAATGTAGATCCCATTGTCATGATTCCTCTTTATGCCGATTTTAGATTTCTCATAGGCAGTCAGGATAAAGTCGGGGTAAATATCGATCTACGCCTCGGCGCTGCATTTAATTTTTCTGATGATTTCCCTACCAACAATGGCCACATCTATGAAGATGAATGTCTGTATTTACGACCATCGCTCGGCATCAGAATTCCCGTAAATAAAAAGAATTCAAAGCAAGCGATTACTTTCGGATTCTCTTATCAGTTGCTCATGTCGGAATATTACGGCCACCATGGATGGGATGAGACAAAATGTTTTAACAATATGGGAGCAACTATCGGATTTGAATGGTAACCCGATAGTTGCATTATAATTTAAAGAAACGTTTCTATTAACTATTGTGTAATTAATTCGTGGAATTTATAGAAATTCCCTTATATATGAAGCCAATATGACACGAAAGAAAAGACTCTATTTTGATATGGATGGTGTGCTTGTCGATTTTGAATCAGGACTTGAACAAAAAGAGGAGCAAACTCTTAAGGAATATGAGGGACGCTATGATGAGATACCTGGACTATTTGGTCTCATGAAACCCATGCCCGGCGCCATTGATGCCGTGCAACGTCTGAATGAGCATTATGATTGTTATATACTCTCAACAGCCCCTTGGAAAAATCCTTCGGCGTGGAGTGATAAAGTGGTGTGGATAACGCGTTATTTAGATGATGTTTTTCACAAGCGCATGGTTATCACTCATTGTAAAAATCTATGTAAGGGGGATATCCTAATCGACGACCGAGGCAAAAACGGGACAAGCGAATTTGAAGGTGAATGGATACAATTTGGTTCGGAGAAATTTCCCGATTGGCAATCGGTTCTTGATTATCTACTTCCCAATAATGATTAATAGATTTAATAATACACGCGAAACTCTCGGAAACGAATCTGCTCATATCTTGCGTCTATAAAGACGCAACCCGATAATATTGTGCCCTTCGTCGTCCCCGATAACTCCTTTTGGAGGTTATATTAGATTTCCCCAAAGGTAAGAATCAATATGAAGAATATATATCTTTCAGTCGCATATAAAATCATGTTGAGAAAACGGGCTTGATGAGCCTCGGTTAATGATGAATTGAATAACATTGCTCAAATAGAACACTCAAGGCACAGGTCGTTTGAAAACTTTATCACCAATACCTTGAGTGCTATTGCTGCATATTGTTTCTTCCATAAAAAACGTCTATTTTAGTGGAATTAGTGGATGATATGCAACTTACATTATTCTAATTCTTATTCTTATTCTTATATCGAACTCACGTTATTTATTTTATTGTTTGTAGGATATAGTTAATCTAAGGTTGCATTTCGGGTTAGTAGGAGACGGTGACGGTTTCCCAGTGGCTTTGCGCTATGTTCACGCCGTCTTTGCGTGCTTTCTGCCTAATGGTGCGCATTTCGTTTTGGGCGTCGCGGAGGCATTTTTTTTGGCGTGTATAATTAGAACTTGACATCGACTGCCCTGTGCTTCCAGAGACCTCCGAGCCGTTACGCTTAGTGCGACTCCCCAGATTGGTCAGGCTTTCGTATGCGCCCTGAGCACGTCGCTCCCAGTTGTTATATTGCTCTTGATAGAACGATGTAGAATAGCCGCCCGAGCTCGAAGAATTAGACTGAAACGACGAGAGATCACCGTACCCCGAGCTGTACTGTGTAACGGGTACGTTTGCACCCCCCGACATAATGTTAACAGCTGATGCTGATACGTTGGCTATGGCTCCGGCAATGTTTGCAATGCGTTCGAGCCGGCGATTATTGCGGATACGCTTGTAATTCTGTTCTCCAGTCTTATTGCCGGCATTCATGGAGCGTTCGTAATAATCATAGGCTGTGTCTTCATCGCCGGCATCCTCGTAGATGGTGCCGATATTGTTGAGCGAAGGTCCGGTATACCCTTCTTTGGTTACTTTATCTAACTCAATCACTTGTAGATACATGCCAATGGCATCGGCTGCGGTTGTGTTGTTGTAAGCTTTATTGAAAAGGGTCTTCGTGGGCGATACTTCTTCTGACGTTTTCACATTGTATGTTCCGGGGAAACCGTTATAGCGCACTTCAACCACTCCTTGAGAGTCGGGCAGTCCGATGTAATGGTATTTTTTTACCTTTGGTGCTACTTCTTTGTAGCCGGGTGCCCATACTCCCCAATCAGTGCCGCTTACCACATAGAAAATTTCTCCAATTGATGTTTCTGTTGGTATAATTTCGTCGTATATGTTCGTGCCAATGGCGAATCCGCCGGCATCGAGTAGTTCGAGTTTTCCGTCGGTGCGCAGGGCTGTTAGGTATTTTTTCTCTTTATCCAATTCGCTAATGTCGACCCAGTGTTCTTGCTTGGCTACTATATTTCCGCCGGTCGGTGTTACTAACTCGATATTATTACCAACTATGCCTAATAGCAACCCACGATTCCCGATAGGTTCTAACGAATCGTATACTTTATTATTTGATATTATAGGAGTTAACCCGTCGGATGATAACGCATATCCGGAGCCATATTTAATTATTGTACATTCGAGTATTTTGGGTTGTTGCTGTACATCTGCAATCAGGGCCTGATTGATTTTAAGACGCTCTTCCAGCGGTGTAAGGACCTTTTCCTTATAGAGTGCCACGATTTCAGGTTTGCGGAAGAATTTTTTTGCTTTGGCTTTCTTTTTTGCTTCTATGTCATATCTATATTTAAAACCAAATTTTTTCACGATTTCATGTCCGGCAAATACCCCTCGTCCTTTGGCCTTATAATTTCCGGAGGCTTCAAGGAGATAACATGGCAAATATCCATCGTAGAGTTGTTCCAATTCTGCCATTTCCTTTACTTTATTGTAAGTACCTAAGCCCATTATCTCGGTGTAGCCGTTTATATGTTCAATCTCATTGCACATGGCATCAGTGACGATACCTCCGGAGATGGTTAGGTTTCCCGATGAACTACGACTGCCTTTTGTGAAAAGCAGCAGGCCGCCAGCTGAACTAATCGGCGACTCCGAACGGAGATTCGGTGTCATACTCAGGTTTAAGTCGTAGAAATAATAGGGACTATTATAACTTAATTGAACTGAAAAACCGAGCAAGTGTGTTTCCAGTTGATCTGAGTATCTGTTTTTATACACTAAAAGCGGTCTTATATATCTCGCCACCAATCGCATATGACCGCTCATGTCATATATTTTATAACAATTACTTGTTTTCAGCACTATAAATCCTGCGTGAATTTGTGGCCGTTCCGTACCCCATTCCGGAAGAATCGGTGTTAAATTTAGATTCACTAAATTGTATTTACCATCCTTTTCCACCATGGCGTAGTCGTTTTTGCCAAAATAATCTGCCCTGTCGAAGGTAGGTGGTATGAGCCATTCGCTACCATAGTCGGATTTATAACCATATTTGTCCGTTGTTCTATCCCACACACTTATTGGCTTTTTAATTTCTGTATAAGCATTGAATGATACGACGGCTGTCAGAATGGTGCAAATTGTGAGTTTTAAAATTCTTGACATGGTATTTTATTAATTGAGGTGCAATTATATTATGTTTTATATCTATATTAGTAGGTTGGAACATTGCAGCTTGAACATCTATCATGAAAATGATCTGTATAACTGCCGCAATAAGGACATTCACTACCTCGTGAATTATAATATGCAACCCACGACGAGCGTGAGCCTCCAGAGTTAGGTGTTTTATCTACCCCCGTTCCATTACATGATCTGCAATTACCATATTCATTACGGTTGGAGCCGGAATTTCTTTGTTTTGAAATGATTAACGCGTTATTCCAACGATCGGCGGCTCTTCCGCCATCTTCCCCCATCGAGGTGTACGTATCAATCATATTCATGCTCATATTGCCTAAGGTCGATGTTTGATGAACTTCCATTCGTTGCCTATCGGATGAAATCAATATTGCATCTAATTGCATTGTAGGTACTCCGGAAAATTGCGTTGGTATATATACGATTGAGCCGTCATAATTTCGTTGAACAGCTTGTAATTTCCCATAAAATTGATGTGTGATATATCCATCATAAAAAGTAATTGCAACAGCACCACCTCCGGCGCTTATCAACTGTCCGGTTTGTGGACAATAACTGCTGATTTGTCCATAGCTAATTGTGGTTTGAGCCAATAATGGGTGGGATAATAACGCTAAAACAAAAGAAAGAATTAAAACAGAGATTTTTTTCATGGCTTGATTATAAAGTGATATACAAAATTTACAACTAACAGCATAATGTAAGTACGAGGTTTAGCAATTCATTGGGGTACTTTCTACAAAGATAAATAAAATTAGGTTGTTTACCCCCCCCATTAGTTAATATTTGTTAATTGTATTAACTGGGGCTCGTTTATGATTGGTAAGTAGAATATACAAAAAGAGGGTTGCTCGATTGAGCAACCCTCTCGTTATGATGTCTAATTTGTATGATTAGAGTTGGGGACCTGCAGCAACAAGTGCTTTACCGGCTTCATTACCTTCAAATTTCTTGAAGTTGTTGATGAAGCGTTGTGCGAGGTCTTGTGCTTTAACGTTCCAGTCTTCTACGTTAGTGTAGGTGTCACGCGGGTCGAGAATCTTAGGATCTACGCCGGGAAGTTCGGTGGGCACTTCAAAGTCGAACAAAGGAATTTTCTTTGTAGGAGCGTTGTTGATAGAGCCATCGAGGATAGCGTCGATGATACCGCGAGTATCTTTGATAGAGATACGTTTGCCGGTACCATTCCAACCTGTGTTCACGAGATATGCTTTAGCACCGTTAGCTTCCATTTTCTTAACGAGCTCTTCACCATATTTAGTGGGGTGGAGTGAAAGGAATGCAGCGCCGAAGCAAGCTGAGAAAGTAGGAGTGGGTTCTGTGATACCACGTTCTGTTCCTGCGAGCTTAGCGGTGAAGCCAGAAAGGAAGTAGTATTTAGCTTGCTCGGGTGTCAAGATTGATACGGGAGGAAGCACACCGAATGCGTCAGCTGAAAGGAAGATAACTTGCTTAGCAGCCGGGCCCTTAGAGATGGGCTTAACGATGTTTTCGATGTGGTCGATGGGGTAAGAAACGCGAGTGTTTTCAGTTACGCTCTTATCTGCGAAGTCGATTTTGCCGTTTTCGTCAACTGTAACGTTTTCCAAGAGAGCGTTGCGACGGATAGCGTTGTAGATATCGGGTTCGCTTTCTTTGTCGAGGTTGATAACCTTAGCGTAGCAACCACCTTCGTAGTTGAACACACCTTCGTCGTCCCAGCCATGTTCGTCGTCACCGATAAGTTTACGTTTGGGGTCGGTTGAAAGTGTAGTTTTACCTGTACCTGAAAGACCGAAGAAGATAGCAGTGCTTGTTTCTTCCATGTTGGTGTTGGCAGAGCAGTGCATTGATGCGATACCTTCGAGGGGCTTGAAGTAGTTCATCATTGAGAACATACCTTTCTTCATTTCACCGCCGTACCATGTGTTGATGATAACTTGTTCTTTAGATGTGAGGTTGAACACTACTGCAGTTTCAGAGTTGAGACCGAGTTCTTTGTAGTTTTCAACTTTTGCTTTTGATGCGTTGTATACAATGAAGTCGGGTTCGAAATCTTTGAGTTGTTCTTCAGTAGGACGAATGAACATGTTGGTAACGAAGTGAGCTTGCCATGCTACTTCAACGATGAAGCGCACTTTGAGGCAAGTAGCCATGTTTGCACCGCAGAAACCGTCAACTACGTAAAGTTTCTTGTTAGAAAGCTCTTTAACGGCGATATCTTTAAGTGTGTTCCAAGTCTCTGTAGTTACAGGCTTGTTGTCGTTTTTATATTCATCAGAAGTCCACCATACGGTGTTTTCGCTTGTTGCATCTTTTACGATGTATTTGTCTTTGGGCGAGCGTCCGGTGTAGATACCGGTCATCACATTCACTGTGTCAAGTTCTGTAGCTTGACCTTTTTCATAACCTTCGAGGCAGGGGCAAGTTTCATCTTTGTAAAGCTGCTCGTAAGAAGGGTTGTAAACAACCTCGGTAGTACCTGTAATTCCGTACTTGGTTAAGTCGATTTTGCTCATTTTTTTTGATTTAATATGAAATAATATTTAGAATTTTTCGAAAAAACGTCCTATTTTATTATAATTTCATGCGACTACGAAATCGCATTTTTTAGTGGAAACTCAATAATAACGCACTAATGGCTTAATTAGATTGCAAATATAGGTAGAATTTTTGAGATTTTAATTCAAAATTAGAGAAAAATTTCCGTATTAATAAATTTTAAGTTCCGATGTTTGATTAAAATCCAATGGCATAGATAGTTGAATTTTTGATAATATGAAAAATTTCGGGGATGAAACTTCCGTTTTTTATGGCGAAAATGGGTTATAATATGTAAAAAATGGGTGGCTTGGTTGACTATGTCAGTGATAATTGCTATCTTTGCATTTGTATGGGCTTTTGTGTCGTGCTCAAAGTGAAATAAATATAATCTTTCACTCAGCGACATATAAGCGTTTTAATCGATTAAAATTGAATACATATATGAATCCTCAAGAACTTAGCGAACAAGAGTTGGTGCGTCGTGGCTCAATGGAAGAGATGCGTCGCCTTGGTATCGAACCTTATCCGGCAGCTGAATATGTTGTGACCGGTCATGCTGACGAAATAGTGTCGACATTTGCCGATGATGCTCCTCAGCGTGATGTTACTATTGCCGGACGAGTAATGAGCCGTCGTATTATGGGTAAAGCTTCTTTTATGGAATTGAAAGATACCACCGGACGTATTCAGGTATATGTTAATCGTGATGAAATATGTCCCGATGAGGATAAAACGCTCTACAACATAGTGTTCAAAAAGCTTTTGGATATTGGTGACTTTGTGGGTATCAAAGGTTACGTGTTCCGCACTCAGACCGGACAAATTTCTGTTCATGCTCATGAATTAACCGTATTGAGCAAATCATTGCGCCCTCTTCCTATTGTGAAAATGAAAGATGGTGTTGTCTACGATGCTTTTGACGACCCTGAAATGCGCTATCGTCGCCGTTATGTCGACTTAGTTGTTAATGAAGGTGTTAAAGATATCTTCGTGAAACGTACGAAAGTGTTCAATTCAATGCGTCAATATTTCAACGACCATGGCTACATGGAAGTTGAAACTCCTATCCTTCAATCAATTCCGGGTGGAGCGGCTGCTCGTCCATTTATCACTCACCACAATGCCCTCGACATTCCGTTGTATTTGCGTATTGCCGATGAGCTTTATCTAAAACGTCTTATCGTCGGTGGTTTTGAAGGTGTCTATGAATTTTCTAAGAACTTCCGCAACGAAGGAATGGACCGCACCCACAATCCGGAGTTTACTTGTATGGAAATCTACGTCTCATATAAGGACTATAAGTGGATGATGGAATTCACTGAGAAGTTGCTTGAAAAGATATGTCTTGACGTAAACGGTACGACTGAAGTTAAAGTAGGCGATAATGTAATTTCATTCAAAGCTCCATTCCGTCGTGTCACTATGATTGACGCAATCAAGGATTTCACCGGTATCGATATCACCGGTATGGGAGAAGAGGAATTGCGCGGTGTGTGCCGTAAACTCAACATCGAAGTTGATGAGTCGATGGGTAAAGGTAAGCTCATCGATGAGATATTTGGTGAAAAATGTGAAGGCAATTATATTCAGCCCACATTTATCATCGACTATCCTATTGAAATGTCGCCACTCACCAAGCGTCATCGTGATAATCCCGAACTTACTGAGCGTTTCGAACTTATGGTCAATGGTAAGGAGCTTGCCAATGCTTATTCCGAGCTAAACGACCCAATCGACCAATACGAGCGATTTGTTGAGCAGATGCGCCTAAGCGAGAAGGGCGACGATGAGGCTATGATTATCGACGCCGACTTTATTCGCGCTCTTGAATATGGTATGCCCCCCACATCGGGAATGGGTATAGGTATGGACCGTCTTGTGATGCTTATGACAGGACAGACCACTATTCAAGAAGTGTTGTTGTTCCCACAGATGCGTCCTGAAAAACGTCGTGCAAAAGAATCTGAAGAAGAAACAGAACAAGCATAACGTAGGGTCGCAATATTAATTATTCACGCATACTACATTTACCATGAAATTCCCTGGAAACATTGCAGTGATGGGCGGTGGCAGTTGGGCTACTGCCTTGGCAAGTGTTTTGTTGAAAAATTGTGAGAAAATCAATTGGTATATGCGACGTGATGACCGTATTGAAGAGTTCAAACGAATCAATCACAACCCCGCATATCTCACCGATATACAATTTGATACTGACAGAATAGTATTTACAAGTGATATCAACGAGGTGGTAGAAATGAGTGACACGGTGTTGTTTGCAATGCCGTCACCTTATTTCAAGGACCATTTGGCAAAAGTCACTGCCGACTTATCGCAACGTGCAATTGTGACCGCCATCAAGGGTATTGTACCCGGAGAAAACATGTTGATAACCGATTACATGGTTGAACGCTATGGCGTAGCTCCTGAAAAAGCGTTGATAATATCCGGACCATGTCATGCCGAGGAAGTGGCTCTCGATCGCCCCTCTTATCTGACTGTCGGTGGCTGTGATGTTGAGATTGCCTCGCAATTTGCTTCGATTTTACAGTCGAAAAACGTTCATGCCATTGTTTCTTCCGACGTTACAGGTATTGGCTATGCCGGTGTGCTTAAAAATATTTATGCAATAGCGGCCGGTATAGTTCACGGAATGAAAAAGGGTGATAACTTCCTCGCTATGTTGGTGTCGAATGCCATACGGGAAATGGAGCGTTTTCTTGATGGTATTGATTCTCGTCCCCGGCAGATTTGCGATTCGGTGTATCTTGGCGACCTTTTGGTTACTTCTTATTCGCGTTTCTCTCGAAATCATAATTTTGGCGCTTTAATAGGTCGCGGATATTCGGTTAAAGCTGCAAAAATGGAAATGGAGCAGGTAGCTGAAGGATATTATGGAGTGAAATGTATTCACGAAATCAACGAAGGATACCAAATGTCAATGCCTATTCTTGAAGGGGTCTACGACATACTTTATCGGCGCGTTTCTCCCGAATATGCTATTACAACAATGGCTAAGTCATTTATATGATAAGAGCTGAAAATATTCATAAAAGTTTCGATGACCTTGCGGTGCTTAAAGGTATTGACTTAACGATAGCCGATGGCGAAATTGTGGCTATCGTAGGTCCAAGTGGCGCCGGCAAGACGACATTACTTCAAATTTTAGGCACTCTTGACCTCCCCGATAAAGGGAAAGTATACTATGGAGATACTGATATTTGCGCATTGAAAGGGAAGCAGTTGGCTGCTTTTCGTGGCAAAAATATTGGTTTTGTGTTTCAGTTTCATCAACTATTGCCGGAATTTAATGTATTGGAAAATGTTGCAATGCCGGCACTAATTGCCGGTAGCAGTCGTAGCGATGCTTATGAGCGAGCTCGTAAACTTATTGACTATATGCAACTTGGCGAAAGAATAGAGCATCGCCCGTCGCAACTTTCGGGAGGAGAACGCCAACGAGTTGCTGTGGCTCGTGCTTTAATCAATAATCCGTCGGTAGTTCTTGCCGACGAGCCCTCGGGAAGTCTTGACTCCGTAAATCGTAGAGAATTGCACAATCTCTTTTTTAAGTTGAGACGTGATATGGGGACTACATTCGTTATAGTCACCCACGACAATGCTTTGGCGGAGGAAGTGGATAGGGTTATAACTATAAAGGACGGAATAATTGCAGGCTGATTATTTAATATGTAGGCTATGACAAAGTATTTCTATATCATGATATTGCTTATGGTGGGGTTGGCATCATGCGAGGATGAGAACCCTTCTGATGAGGCAGTTCTCTTTGATATAGTGTGCTTGGAAAAGGCATCTAATACCGGCTCGATTTTTTCCGTGGCAAAACCGGGTAGTGATGAGGAGATTATGCTCACCGCATCGCAACAAATCGATTCGCGATATGTAAAACCCGGCGACAGGTTGCTACTTAAATATGTGCCTATGAGTGGAATTGCTTATAAATCAGGAGCTATTTCTATAAAAGGCTATGGGCAGATAATTAATGGTACGCTTGACACAACAGAGGAATCTGTCCCTGATGGCTGGAATCAAGACCCGGTCTATCTACTAAGCGCATGGCGTGCCGGTAGATTTCTAAATCTTCACGTTCAATTACCCTACGACGAAAATCCTCGAGATTTCCGACTTGTGATGCCAAAAGAACAAGTCGATACCCAATACCCCGATATTTATTTGGTGCATGCGTTGGAGGCTGATGTTACTACTTTTTCACGTGCATATTATGCCTCTTTTGATGTCGCTATGTTGATTGATGATCCACAAATCAAAGGATTCACACTCCACCTCAATAATTCAAATCTATCGCTTGATGCTTTGCGATTTGATAAGCAATAGATGCAGTCGGTTAATCTCGGATAGAGAAGGCTTTAATGATGATGGTAAAACATGACATACCGCAACCCAATAATTTCAATATAATTCGATTATTATTGGCTGTCTTGGTTTTTCTAAGCCATTTTTTTTCATTGGCAGGGCAATATAATGGGGTAATGATTATTGATGCACCCGACATGGTGCGTGGTTTTTTCGTCATTTCAGGCTTCCTTATTTATTCGAGTTATTGCAGGTCAAACACGCTCAAATCCTATTTCATAAAAAGAGCACGACGAATTCTCCCAAGCTATATTTTTGTAGTTTTACTCTGTGCCTTCGGTTTGGTATTTGTTTCCACTTTGCCGGCATCGGAATATTTTGGCGCTGATTGGCTCAAATATTTATTTGCCAATTTGACATTTGCCAATTTTGTTCACCCAACATTGCCGGGGGTATTTGCCGACAACTATCACACCGCAGTGAATGGTTCGTTATGGTCGATAAAAGTTGAAATAATGGTGTATTTAGCATTGCCGCTATTGGTATATCTGTGTAAAAAGTTGAAAGCCAATCACAATGTTTTCTTCATAATTGTGATTATATTGTCGATAGTTTATACATTTATATGCGACACATTGTACTCAAATACAGGAGAAGGAAAATATTTGATATATGCTCGACAGATTGGAGGGCAACTTGCCTACTTTGTTTTTGGTATGATGCTGTATGAACTGCTTGATTTGATACTTAATAATAAAATCAAAATATTTAGCATTGGAGTTGTTGCAATTGTTGTTGCCTACCTTATCCCTGAGATAGCATTCTTAATAAAGCCGATGGCATTAGCATTTATTATTATACCTGCTGTCTTTATGGGCCGATGGGGACAATGGCTAAAATCTGTCGACATTTCTTATGAATTGTATTTGGTGCATTTCCCTATTATACAGATAATAGTGTGTTGCGGCATAGTCGACAGCATAGGATTTTTCCCTTCACTATTACTCGCATTGATAGCAAGCGTAGTCATTTCATTAATTTGTTGGCACTTGGTAGGTAAGCGTTTCTTGCGACGCTCTAACTGAGTTGAAATCAGAGATTCAACCGGTCAAAAATAATTCCCTTTTTAGTTTCTCTCAGGATATTTCTTGGTATATGATATTGGCGGCATTGATTGCTGCATCAGCTGTAGTCAATGCCGTTCGAATTTCTTTATATCCTTGCTGTTGAATATCGTAACCAGAACCACCGGGTAGCACCTTCGCTAATTCGGCATCAACTAAATCAGGCGTACATAGATGCACTAATTGTTCTGCAACGACAGCTTTGTTTACAATGAGATTGGGTAGTGAAACAAATGGGATTTTCAGTATGTGTTTGAAAATATTATAGGATATGCGACTACCATTGGCGCGATAACACACCACTTGCGGAACTCCAATTAAAGCAGCTTCGAGTGTTGCAGTTCCGGAAGTTACAAGGGCTCCTTGAGCATGAGCCATTAATTCAAATGTGTCATTTTCAACAATATTGAAATCGCAATAGCGACGATATATTTCCGTATCTACCGCAGGTGCGCCGGCTACAACAGGAAGCATGTCGGGGTGACGACGTGCCACTTCCTCCATTATAGGAAGATTGTTGCGAATTTCACCGATGCGACTTCCGGGCACTAAAGCTAAAATGGGTCGATTGTCGGTAAGGCGATGTTTCTCGCGGAATGATTGTTCCGACAGAAGTGCAGCAAGTTTCGTGTCAACCTCTTTTATGGTAGGATTTCCTACGTAATCAACATTATAGTTGTGTTTGTCGCGATAATAAGCAACCTCAAAGGGCAATATCGACAACATGCGTTTGACGTATTTCTTAATTTTTTTTACGCGCCCCTCTTTCCAAGCCCACACCTTTGGCGAGATGTAGTAAAAGACCGGAATGTTGAGTTTTATCGCCTCTTTGGCGAGCTTTAGATTGAACGACGGGTAATCAACCAATATCAGCGCATCGGGATGTCCTGTTGCGATAGCTTCGCGCGCCACACGCAGATTGTGTAGCACCTTGTCGAGATGGCGAATGACTTCACAAAATCCCATAAAAGCCATATCGCGATAATGGATAAGGGGAGAAGTCTTTGCTGCAACCGACATCAAATCACCTCCTAAGAATGTGAATTTTGCCTCCTTATCTGCTACACGCAGTTGTTTTATGAGCTCGGCGGCATGAATATCTCCTGAAGCCTCGCCTGCTGATATGAAATAATGCATCGTTTTGTCGGTTTTATATAAATTTTATATGCAAATATACGAACAAACGAGCGAGAAATATCAAGCTTGCTTGAATATTTTTCAAAGCGAGTGATAGTATATTGGAAATCCCTTTCAAATATACATATAAAGTTGAAATTTCAGTCGGGCAGATGACTGAATTTAATCTATTTACACGAATTGAAGATGCAAAATAGCTGATTTTTCGTAACTTTGTTCCCGGCAATCAAGACAATGATATGGAGATAAAAACTAAAGATATTACGACAAGCAATGAAGCGAATGGTGCGTTCAATGGGCGTCTCAGGTTTATTTCATATTTGCAGATAATCGGTATTATTCTTGTCGTTCTTGGTCATTCCATCCATGAGTGTCCGGGAGTTAAAGAAGGCGAAATGCCGGTGGTGCTAAAAATGATGTATAGCTTCCGTATGCCTTTGTTCTTGTTTGTATCAGGATTTCTGATGGTATTTACTACCTATTATCGTAATAGGGTAAGAAGTGTAAAAGATTTTGTCAAAGGGAAAGTGTTGAGATTATTGCTTCCGTTTGTCGTACTTTCCATTTTAACGTTTGTACCGCGTTCATTCACATCCTCTATTGCCGATGATGCTATTGAGTTGAGTTTTAACTCATTCCTACGCTCTTTTATATATTCCGACAGCTTGGTTATCCCATATTATTGGTTCCTTCAGGCAAGTTTTATTCTATTGTCGTTAAATTATGCCGCTTTAGCCTTAGGGAAAAAACTTGGCATGAATTACAAGAATATTACGCTTTTGATGTGGGGAGTATTTTTGTGTATATCCATTGCTCCGTTCTCGGTGTCGCCCGACATATGGAACTTTTTCTCAATGGGAAGCGTTCTGACCTATGGGGTGTATTTTACCGCCGGAATGGTCTATTGTAGTTATTTAAGAAAGGTTGACAGTCAAATTTGTTGGACATCAAAAATATTTTTCGTTGTATCAATTCTCGTTTGGGCAGGAATATATTTTATTTCAGATTCTCTGTTTTGTTCCTTTGCCGGGATAATAATGTGCATTTCTTTTGCCAAAATTCTTGCTACGCGAGAGAAATGTTTCCTTGATCATCTTGTTGGCGCAAACTATCTTATATTTTTGTTGTCGTGGTATTGCAATGTATTATCACAACAGGTGTTGCATCATTATGTAGCACTGCCTTGGTGGGTGTACTCTCTAATTTCGCTGATAAGCGGGATATATATCCCTTGGCTTATTTACCGATATATGTTAGCACATCGACAAAACCGGAGCGTGAAAGTGGCAGCGTTTCTTTTAGGGCAGAACATAAATAATACTAAGGCAATCAGCACCGAAAGTTGTGAATCACGTCGATAGTTGGCTAATAAACAAGGTGGAAATAATAATTTTGCGTTTGCACTGCTTTTAGCAAGGGGTGAAATGTCATAATAGGAGCGCTACGTTTTCGTAGATTCCAGTAGCAAGTGCAAAACTACAACAACTGCTTATAAAAATCAA
>CAYWXG010000036.1:0-25689 GCA_964462445.1 uncultured Barnesiella sp.
GTTCTAGTGAACCAAGTTTATTTAATTTTTAATCGTCCACTTTTTTAGTGGACACAAGTGAAAAAATATAATTAATAAGTCAAAACTTTCTATATCGATAGACTGATTAATATTTATAATTATTCATATAATACACAAATCACAAAAAAATAAAGTAAAAATTTTGGTAGAATAAAAAATGTACTTAAATTTGTGGTAATGAAAGCGAAGGCTTTGCTAAATGGCGATTTAGTGTAGTGGCCTAGCACGCCACCCTCTCACGGTGGAAACCCGGGTTCGATTCCCGGATTCGCTACTCATCGAGGCAGTTGACCAAATGTCAACTGCCTTTATTTTTACTAAATCAAGCATTAATAGCATAAAGTTTCCTAAACTTTTGTTTCCCTCAATGAATGTTCGTATATTCGTAAAATATATGAAATTCAATTATTCTATTTTATCAACTATGTCACTGTCGACATCCTGTTGATAATACCCTATAAATTATGGCAGTATTGCTTCAAATAGATAAACTCACAAAAAGTGTAGGAGATCGTCTGCTTTTCGGAGATGTCACTTTTGGGATAAACGAAGGTGATAAAATTGGTATTATTGCCAAAAATGGCACTGGGAAATCAACGTTGCTACGCATCATTGCTGGCAAAGAGGCTCCAGATTCAGGAAACGTAGTTGCACGTGCCGATATCAATGTCGCTATTCTTGAACAAACGCCCACTTTTGATGGTGACTCAACTGCAATTGAGGCTTGCATTGACCGTTCAACAACGCGAGGCAACCTAATTCTCAACTATGAAAAAGCTCTTGCTGCCAATGATACAGTTACGATGCAAGAACTTATTCCTCAAATCGACCAACTTCAAGCTTGGGATTTTGAGGACAATGTGCGACAAATGCTCACTCAACTACAAATTTCAGATTTCAGCCAGCCAATTTCGACAATGTCGGGAGGGCAGCGCAAACGTGTAGCTTTGTGTCGCCTACTACTCGACAAACCTGATATAATTATTCTCGATGAGCCAACCAACCACTTGGATATTTCGACAATTGAATGGCTCGAAGGACATCTGCGACACCAACGCGTCACACTTTTAATGGTGACACACGACCGATATTTCCTTGACAGCATCTGTAACAAAATCATTGAAATTGACCGCCAACAAATTTTCACCTACGAAGGCAACTACGATTATTATCTACGACGTCGTAAAGAACGTATAGAAGCTATGGCGACAGAACTTGCAAAAGTTAAAAATACACTTCGCCACGAAACAGAATGGATGCGTCGACAGCCACAAGCTCGAGCAGGGAAGGCGAAATATCGTATTGATGCATATTACGACTTAAAAGAACGTGCGAGAGTCGATCTTTCCGAACGACAGATCAATTTAAATGTCAAATCTTCATATATAGGCTCGAAAATTTTTGAAGCTGTTAAAGTATCAAAACGCTTTGGTGACAAAATCATTCTTGACGAATTTAATTATATTTTCGCAAGATATGAAAAAGTTGGTATAATAGGGAAGAACGGCGTAGGTAAATCTACTTTTATTAAACTACTACAAGGTATTATTTCTCCAGATAGCGGTTATTTCGATGTGGGTGAAACCGTACGCTTCGGATATTATAGCCAAGAAGGAATTAGTTTCAATCCGGAAAAGAAAGTAATCGATGCAGTGACCGAAATTGCCGAAGATATTGTGGTGAACAATCAATTACACTTTTCTCCGATGCAATTTCTGCAACATTTTCTATTTTCACCTGCCGACCAACAAAAATATATCCATACACTCTCCGGAGGAGAACGCGCCCGACTTCATCTCGCTGTGGTATTGATGCAATCCCCCAACTTCCTTATTCTCGACGAACCGACCAACGACTTGGATATTATTACCCTCGGAATATTAGAGAACTATTTAGAGCAATTTGGTGGATGCTTGATTATTATATCCCACGACCGCTTTTTCCTTGACTCTACAGTCGACCACCTTTTCGTAATGGAAGGGAATGGGGTAGTAAAAGATTTTCCCGGCACATACAACGAGTATCGTCGCCATAAAGAGCACGAACGTCAACAACTCGCCGAACAAAAGAGAAAGCAAACCGAAGGAGAGAACACAACTCAACGCCAACGCACTGAACGCCCTAAAAAACTTTCATTCAAAGAAAAAAAAGAGTTAGAGTCTCTTACAGAAGAGATTGCGAACCTCGAAGATGAAAAATTAAAACTCGAACAAATATTCACAGGAGTTGTGCCAGGCGACATAAATGAAGCTTCTCGACGATATGATGAAGTTAAAAACATTATTGATGAGAAGGAATTGCGATGGCTTGAGCTTTCTGAATTAGATAATTAATCCATACATCAGTATAACTATGAAAAAACTATTTCTTACCATGATTTTAGCTGTGACAGCAACTACATTTACGTTTGCTCAAAATGTATCCGATGCCCAACGTTACCAACGCGAAGCTGAATATTACCAACGACAAGCGGAATACTACAAACGTGAAGCCGACAGCTATTTTAATGACGCTAAAAGATATGAAAACGATGCTTCATATTATGTGCGAAATAATAACTATAGTCGTGCGCGAGATTGCTATAGAAATGCAGCAAATGCCATGGATAATTACCAAACCAAACTCGATGCGGCAAAACGTAATGCCTCAACTGCCGAGGACTATCTGAAACGTGCCGCAGATGCTTTAAGATAAATGTATTAATACCTATAATCTGATTTAATATTTAATATTAAATATGGAAGCCTTAAATAATTATATAGAAGAGTTATTGGAAATGACTTCAATATCCTCAGAATGGATTATTTACTTTCGCCGGGCAATAGTAATAACATTAATGATAATTGTAGCATGCCTTGCCGATTGGATATGCCGACGAAAAGTAGCTCCATTAATAAAAAAAATTGCTAAACGCACTAAATATACATGGGATGATGAAATATTTAGCGAGCCGTTCTTGAATTGGGCATGCCATTTAATACCTCCAATTATTTTATATATTTGGCTTCCTTATGCTTTTGATGAAATGCATCATACTATAAGGATAATTTCGACTATTTGTATCGTTTATTTCATCTTTGTTGTTGTAAAATTATTATTTAAATTTTTTGATGCAATTCTAAACATTGTAAATAATAATGAGTTCAGCAATCTCAAGGTGGTTTTTACTAAAAGCACAATACAAATGCTAAAACTAATTGTCACTTGTATTGGCGTGATTTTTGTTATTAGCACGTTAGCCGGAATAAGTCCACTTACAATATTTACTGGATTAGGTGCCTCAATGGCAATATTATTATTGATTTTTAGAGATACTCTACTTGGATTGGTCGCTGGAATTCAATTATCGGTAAATAAAATGCTTGAACCGGGTGATTGGATAATAGTTCCTTCATGTAATGTTAATGGAAAGGTTCTTGAGGTTACGTTAACTACTGTTAAAGTAGAAAACTGGGATAAATCTGTTTCTGCGATTTCTCCATATACATTAGTGAGTACTTCATTTCAAAATTGGCAGAAAATGATTGAAGGAGGAGGGCGACGAGTTACTCGTTCAATTTTAATTGATATGACATCAGTTCGGTTTCTCAATCCCAATGAAATATCGAGACTAGAATCATTAGGCTTTGTAAGCAGTAATGAGTCTCAAGAACATAAATTAATCAATTTAGGATTGTTTCGATTATATATTGAGCGATATTTAGCTCAACATCCCGACGTAAATTCAGAAATGCTTTCCATGGTAAGACAATTGCCCACCACTCCGCAAGGACTTCCTCTTGAAATGTATTTCTTCACTAACACAACAGTATGGACAGAATACGAGCGTACACAATGCAAGATATTTGATTACATTCTTGCTGTGATTAATGAATTTGGATTACGAGTATATCAAACCCCAACCGGAGCGGATATAGCTTCATTGAAAGGCCAAAATTCTCGCTGAAAAAATTTTACTAATAAGTCAAAAAAACGGGTGCTTTTCCAACACCCGTTTTAATCTATATAGAGCAACGGTTCGTATCAAATATCAGACAAACCATTAATATCATATAACACGCTATAGCTCACAAAGTTAAAAGAGTTTTAGCGCCCAAATTCACATATCCACCAAAAGTTCTTTATTTAATAAGATACTGTGATGAAATTGATTGATATTCGTGAACTCGACGAATAGTGTCAGCAAACATTTTTGCCACCGACAAAACAGTCACTTTCTTGCTTCCTTTTTTGTAAGGGATTGAATTTGTGAATATCATTTCGGTAAGACCGCTATCATTTACACGTTGAGTTGCAGGGTCGCTCATAATAGCATGTGATGCCAATGCTCTAACTGATTTTGCTCCTTCTGAAATCATCAAGTCGGCAGCTTTGGTTATAGTTCCGGCGGTATCTACCATGTCATCAACAAGAATAACATTCTTATCTTTAACATCTCCAATTACAGTCATTGTGGCAACAACATTGGCTTTTGCACGTTGCTTGTGACACAACACCAAAGGAACATTTAGATATTTTGCATAGCTATTTGCACGTTTTGCACCACCTACGTCGGGGGTTGCAATTACCATATTTTCAAGATTGAGCGACTGAATGTAAGGAATAAATACCGATGAACCATAAAGGTGATCTACTGGCACATCAAAGAATCCCTGAATCTGGTCGGCATGCAAATCCATTGTAATAATACGATTTACTCCGGCAGCAGTCAACAAGTTAGCAACGAGTTTTGCTGCAATTGAAACTCTCGGTTTGTCCTTACGGTCTTGACGAGCCCACCCGAAATAGGGGAGGACAGCAATTACCGAACGAGCTGAAGCACGTTTTGCAGCATCAATCATGAGGAGAAGCTCCATAAGATTGTCGCTGTTAGGGAACGTTGATTGCACAAGGTAAACTTCGTGACCGCGAATTGATTCTTCAAAACATACTTCAAATTCGCCATCAGCAAAATACTGAATGTTCATTTTCCCCGGCTCTACTCCAAGCTCTTTACAGATTTCTTCGGCCATGTAGCGCGAATTGGTCCCGGAAAAAACCTTGAACGGAGGAAGTGTTGATGTATTCATTGTTCTATTATTGAGTATAATTGATATTTAATTTGAATTCTTGGCTGATTTACGTTTCTTCAATCGAGATACTACATCCTTATGCTTTATCTTCCAAATAGCCACTCTGTATGGCGCGACTAATTGGGCCTTAAATGGTGTATCAGACGATAATGTCTTTTCTTCAATAACTCCGGTAAGCAATTCAGTTGCAGAAACATATCCCTGAGGAATTTCAAGCAAATTAAATGCATGCTGAGGTATATTAATTTCAACATCAGCAGACTTTTTATCGAAACTTACAGCAATCACGAGTGTAACATCATCATAATTACGCAAGAAGGCATAATGACGATGTGGGTTAAATTTTGGATTATTGTAATTTACATATGTTACGTCAAAGAATCTGCCCATTGATATTGCTTTCTCAGAGTTGCAAAGGCGAAGTATCTTCTCATAATCCTCGCGTAATTGCTTTTCATCATCGGTAAGCATTTGCCCATCGCATTTATTCTTATTACGCCAACGACGTAATGTTGAAAGTGACCAAAAGTCAAATATCGTGGTTCGGCCATCTTGACCGCTATAACCTTCGGCATCCAAAGCTTTTTCGCCCAATTCTTGTCCCATGTACAACATATACGGACCTGTCGACAACATTGAACTAACAATCATTGACGGGAATATTGCTTTTGCATCGTTGGCATATTGCGGTGAAGCAAAACGCTGTTCATCGTGGTTCTCTTGGAAATTAAGCATTTTATCCTGCAACCCTTCTACGGCTTGCCAACATGATGTAATATTAGCAGCCGAAACGTTACAACATTCTATGCCTCGCAATGTATCATAAAGATTTACCTTATCATATAAATAATCAAATCCTGCAATATTAATAAAATCACGATAAAGATTTACATCGTAGATTTCTGCAATAAATATAACGTTGGGATAGCGTTCTTTTACATTAGCAATAGCCCACTGCCAAAATTCTAACGGGACCATAAATGCCATATCACATCTAAAGCCATCTACACCTTTAGATGCCCAATATCGCAATATATGCAACATTTTAAACCACACCGGTGGGATTGGGTCGAAATGTCGGCTGCCATCGCCATAATCCACGCCATAGTTCAATTTTACGGTTTCATACCAGTCATATTTACCGGGGAATGCATTGAAGCAATCATTGCCCGATGCTTTTGCAGGAAATTCCACATATGCATCATCGCCTTCCCCAAGGTCGATTGATGGAGAAAATTGTTGACGTGTAATATAATAGAAGTCATTTTTCGGAGAGAAAAACATTGTTAAGTCATCATCAACTCCAAAATCCTTAATCCCGGCAGGTTTTACATCGGAATAATATTGACGCCCAACATGGTTGGGTACAAAATCAATAATTGCTTTTAGTCCGGAGTTATGAGTACGTTTAATTAACGCATCAAATTCATCAAGTCTATGCTCCACATCAACTGCAATGTCGGGATCAATATCATAATAGTCAGTAATTGCATAGGGAGAACCGGCTTTACCTTTAATGACATATTTATTGTGTCGTTGAATTCCATACTTAGTATAATCAACATCATGTGCATGTTCAATTACACCGGTATACCACACGTGAGTAACACCTAAACGTTTTAGAGAGCGTAACACTGTGGAGCTGATATTATTCATCTTGCCCGATCCGTTTTGTTCAATTGTGCCATTGGGTATGCAATCTGCATTATCGTTAGCAAACAAACGCGGAAGTAATTGATATATTATAGGTTTAGTTTTCATTATTAAATCATATATTTTCGGCGATTAATATGGTGTAAAATCGCCTACTGCTAATATTTTCTGCAAATTTACATTTTTATTTCATATTTTACGACAATATTCGGTTAAAATGGTCAAGATTCATTACAAATATTTTTGTAAATTTGTACCCGAATAATATAGGTGATTATTCATGATTTCTCTTTTAATTTTAAAATAACAAATATTATATACACCATTATTTTTAGCGATGGAAGAATTAGCCACAAAGTATAATCCTTCGGAAGTGGAGGATAAATGGTATGAATATTGGACTAAACATGAGTTGTTTCGTTCAGTTCCCGACGAACGCGAACCTTATACAATTGTAATACCGCCACCAAATGTCACAGGTGTTCTTCACATGGGACACATGCTCAACAATACAATTCAAGATATATTGGTGCGTCGCGCTCGCATGGAAGGCAAAAATGCTCTCTGGGTGCCTGGTACCGACCACGCATCTATTGCGACCGAAGCTAAAGTTGTAGCAAAACTTGCGTCGGAAGGAATTAAAAAAAGCGATTTGACTCGCGAAGAATTCCTAAAACACGCTTGGGCTTGGACTGAAAAACATGGAGGTATTATTTTGCAACAGCTTCGTAAACTCGGAGCTTCTTGCGATTGGAGCCGTACTGCCTTTACGATGGACGAACCACGTTCAAAAAGCGTTATCAAAGTTTTTGTTGACCTATTTAACAAAGGATTGATATATCGTGGTGTTCGCATGGTCAACTGGGATCCTGCTGCACAAACAGCTTTGTCCGATGAAGAAGTTATCTATCAAGATGAACACTCTAAACTATTCTACCTTCGCTATAAAGTAGTAGGAGAAGAGGATAAGTATATTATCGTTGCAACTACTCGCCCAGA
Source organism: uncultured Barnesiella sp. (assembly GCA_964462445.1). Taxonomy (GTDB): domain Bacteria; phylum Bacteroidota; class Bacteroidia; order Bacteroidales; family Muribaculaceae; genus JAGBWK01. The sequence continues at coordinate 7,746 of CAYWXG010000036.1, forward strand.
AACAATTCTTGGCGATACTGCTGTTTGCGTAAACCCCAATGATGAACGTTACTCCTGGCTTAAAGGTAAACGCGTTATCGTGCCATTAGTTGGTCGCGAAGTGCCTATCATTATGGACGACTACGTAGAAATGGAATTCGGAACGGGGTGCTTAAAAGTTACTCCGGCACACGATGTCAACGACTATATGCTTGGCGAAAAATACAATTTGCCCACAATTGACATTTTTAATGATAACGGCACTATTTCCGAAGCCGGAGGTATGTATATCGGCAAAGATCGTTTCGACGTGCGTAAGGAAATCATTGAAGACCTCAAGAATGCAGATTTGGTAGAGAAGATTGAGGATTATGACAACAAAGTAGGGTATTCTGAACGCACAAAAGTTGTTATCGAGCCCAAACTTTCAATGCAATGGTTCTTGAAGATGGATAGATTGACCGTTCCGGCGCTTAATGCCGTTATGGACGATGATATCAAATTTTTCCCTCCGAAATTCAAAAACACCTACCGCCATTGGATGACCGATACAAAGGATTGGTGTATCTCTCGTCAACTATGGTGGGGGCACAATATCCCGGCATGGTATCTGCCCGAAGGGGGATATGTAGTCGCAGAAACTGAAGATGAGGCATTGAAATTGGCTCGCGAAAAATCGGGCAATGACTCTCTGCAACTATCTGATTTGCGGCGCGACGAAGATTGCCTCGATACATGGTTCAGCTCATGGTTATGGCCTATAACCCTTTTCGACGGTATTTTAAATCCCGACAACGAAGAGATTAAATACTATTATCCTACGACCGACCTTGTGACCGGTCCCGACATTATCTTCTTCTGGGTGGCTCGTATGATTATCGCAGGTTACGAATACATCAATGATATGCCCTTCAAGAATGTATATTTCACCGGTATAGTTCGCGACAAGATTGGGCGAAAGATGTCGAAACAGCTCGGCAACTCTCCCGACCCGCTTGATCTTATTGCCACTTACGGTGCTGATGGCGTTCGTATGGGTATGATGATGTCGGCACCTGCCGGTAATGACATTATGTTTGACGACAAATTATGTGAAACAGGTCGTAATTTCTGCAACAAGATTTGGAATGCATTCCGCCTTATCAAAGGTTGGGAAGTTGCAGAAGGTAATCAACCTGAAAGTTCTCGCATAGCAGCAGAATGGTTTGAAGCCAAATTGTCGGCAACGGTTGAAGAGGTCAACGACTTATTCAGCAAATTCCGTTTGTCGGAAGCCCTTACAGCTATCTATAAACTATTCTGGGATGAATTCTCTTCATGGTATCTTGAAATGATTAAGCCGGCGTATGGCCAACCCATTGATAATGTTACATACCATAAGACCCTTAACTTCTTCGATTCATTGCTGCGCTTACTGCACCCCTTCATGCCATTTATTACTGAAGAGCTTTGGCAGCACCTATCTCAACGCAACGAAGGAGAATCAATTATGTATGCTACAATGCCGACTATAACTCCTTATGACCAAGCTATATTGTCAAAAATGGAAATGACAAAAGAGGTTATTACCGGAGTTCGTGGTGTTCGTGCATCTAAAAATATTCCTCTCAAGGATATGTTGACTCTCAATGTTATTGCAGATTCTGCAGAAATGAACGATGGTCTCGTTATGAAGCTTGCAAATGTTGAAGCTATCAACTACAACGCAGCTAAAGAAGCTTCGGCTATTAGCTTTATGGTTGGCACTACTGAATTTAACATTCCGCTCTCAGGAAAAATTGATGCGACTGCAGAGTTGGAACGATTACGCAAAGAGGAAGCATACCTTGAAGGCTTCTTGGCAAGCGTAATGAAAAAGTTGTCCAACGAACGTTTCGTTAACAATGCACCGGCTGCAGTAGTAGAAGGCGAGAAGAAAAAGCAAGCTGATGCCGAAAGCAAATTAGCAAACATTCGCGCATCTATCGCCGCTCTTTCATAACGATACATTTAAATTTGCATAATATTGTACGGAGAGTGTCTCAAATTTCGAGGCACTCTCTTTTTATGATACGTGGCGACAAAGTTGCTCCCGTTCAATCGCAAATAATGTAAATGCATTGCGATGGAAAATGTCGAGTTAAAACGTTACAACTTCATGATTTTTTACTATTTTTGAAAATCTAAAAATTTCGTCACATATGAAATGCCTACTTTTAACGATTGCTCTGACATTGAGTTTGAATTTTGCCTCAGCCGGCAACTACAAAATTGAACACGATATTGCCTATCGCACTACGGAGGATAAATACGCCCAACAACAATGCCTTTTGGATATCGCAGCAGAGGAGGGTGCCCACGATGCTCCGGTCATCGTATGGTTTCATGGCGGTGGTTTAACCGGAGGAATGAAAGAACTTCCCGAACCATTGATGCGCGACGAAGTGGTGCTTGTAGGTGTAGGCTATCGCTTGTCGCCAAATGTCGTGGTAAACGATATTATTGACGATGCTGCATGCGCTATTGCGTGGGTATTTGAGAATATCGAGAATTATGGTGGTTCACGTAACAAAATTTTCATTGCAGGACACTCGGCCGGAGGTTATTTGGTGAGCATGGTGGGACTGGATAAGAGCCGGTTGGCACGTTATGGCATAGATGCCAATTCGTTGCGAGGAATAGTGCCATTCAGCGCACAGGTAATCACTCACTTCACCGAGCGCGACGCACGAGGCATAAGAGATACACAGCCGGTAGTTGATTATCTCGCTCCACTTTACCATGTTCGCGGTGACGCAGCACCTATACTTCTGCTTTTGGGTGATAGGGAGTTGGAAATGTTGGGACGTTACGAGGAGAATGCTTATTTCTGGCGCATGCTTCGATTGGCAGGACATAAAGATGTTGAGATACGCGAGTTCGACGGTTACGACCACAATATGGTTTATCCGGCGTGGCCTCTGCTATTGAATTTCGTGAGAAGTCATAAATAATCGTCATCTAATAAATTATTGAAAGGAGAAAATAGGAGAGGCCTGAAACAATGTCTCTCCTTTGTTATATCCGAGGTAATACACATAGAAATTTTGCAAAATACACCAACCATCGTTAGTTCACATAGATAAAAGGTCGATTTTGCCACTTTTATTGTAAAATATTTGTAAACATTTCCACTTTTGCACTAATTTTTGTTTCTTTGTTGTTCATTAACATTTTGTGCGGTAATTTTTGCCGAGTATCGTAACATATAAATTAAAATTTTATCATGAGAAAAATTTTAACATTGATTGCAATTTCTGTTATATCCCAAGTGATTAATGCACAAAACATTCAATTGCACTACGACTTTGGTAGTGCAATATATGATGAATTAGATAATAGAGCAAAACTGACAACTACAATCGAAATGTTCAAACCCGACAAATGGGGTAGTACCTTCTTTTTTGTCGATATGGACTATGCCGACAACGAGATTTCATTGGCTTATTGGGAAATTGCTCGAGAACTCCGCTTTTGGAAGGCTCCATTTTCAATTCATGTTGAATATGATGGTGGATTGAACTACATCAAAGATAGTTACCTTGGCGGTATCACCTATTCCTACAATAATAAAACTTTTGAAAAAGGGTTCACTGTGACTGCCATGTATAAATATATCCATAGCAATCCGTCGCCTAATAGTTTTCAACTGACAGCTACATGGTATGCTAATTTTTGCAAAGGCAGATACACATTCTCAGGATTTGCCGATTTCTGGAGGGAACGACACACCGACATTAACGGAGGTAGTCATTTATTCGTATTTCTGGCTGAACCGCAATTTTGGGTAAACTTAAACACATTCCCTTGGGCTAACGATAATTTTAATCTAAGCGTCGGGACAGAATGGGAAATCTCTTCAAATTTTGCGTTAATGGATGGTTGGTATTGCAACCCGACATTAGCTCTTAAGTGGACTTTCTAAATAATTCATAAGTTTTTATTTGCCGTAGCTTTCTATCCGATTAAGGATTTGAGAGCTACGGCTGATTATTGCCCATGCATTAAATTGCGATTGTAGAGAATCGGGGAGTGGAGTGGCAATCTGAATTTTGATATCCTCTGAGGATAATATAACATTTGTTGTATCCGCGATTATGACATCGAAAACTCCATTATTAAGATCGGTTATCGCACTTTGGATATTCGTTATACCACTAATCTTTGGATAAAAATGCTGTTTGACGGCAATCTGTCTGATTTTATCATAATATATTCCGCCAAGAGTATCACTGATTGTTGTAACACCGATTGGTGAAATTTGAATAGCTACATTTATTGTATCTCTGTCTTCCGACTTATTTTCAGCAGAACCTTTAAGGGCATTATTGCGAGCGATAATCATCACAACTAACACTAATGCCAATAGCACCAGATAGACTACAATACTCCCTTTTTTCAATTTCAATGGTTCCATTTTCGGAAAATCAGGTGTTTAATTTGCAAAATCTATCGACAACCCTAATTGGAATCTACGAGGATTAAGTGGATATCCGGGCATTGAGAACCAATTATTACCTCCAAACAGGCCTTGATTGAAATGTGAGAACATCACATAAAAGCGCGTCTTGCTCAGTTTGAAGTTCATATAAGCATTGCAGAACGGATAGTTACCACATTCATATTCTTGCTGATTGTAGAACGACATTGTGGCGGGTTGATACGCTACGCTTTTATATTTTGTGTAATAATCACAATCTACTCCAAACTGTACATCAAGCACTTTTGCGACTTTGAACTGCAAAAATAGATTCGAGTAAATAGCAAATTTTGGCATCGGGATAACCGTTTCATCCGACGATGTTTGATATGTCAATTTATTATGCCAATGCAATGCGCCAATGTCAAAGTTTTGCGCCAACGATGCACTAAACACCTGAATACTTGAGCCACATTGTGTTGGTAATGCTTTTTCGTTGAAATAGACCAAATTCTGCACATTTTCAACCCCCGCACTTATGGTCGTCGATGTCATTGGGAGATTTACAACACCTCCGACACGCAATCTGCGAGTCTTGCCAAAATCATTATCCCATGCAAAATGATTGCTGATATAATGCTTCAACAAATATGGCACATTCAGATTTGAGAATTGACCATACGCTTTAATGTTGAGAGTATCACCAAACAATGGTATATGAGTATAAATATTTCCTGTCGCTTCAACCTCACCAATTGCCTCTCCGAGAATACCAAAGCGCCCGGTCGCATCATAGTTTAGTATCTTACCTTGACGTCGTAATAATTGCGCACCTACCCACACATAGTTTTCACCCTTTTTAGTTGGCACTTCAGTGAAGGGGAGGGGTGTCAACACCTCGGGAAGGGGCAATTCACGATTCACGGTATCCTCCGGTAGTTTATAATTTCTATATTCATGTGTCAAAAACACAGACAATCCTGCCTTGGCATATTTATGGAAGCCTTCAAGCAAACTTACTCCAATTGTGTTTTTAATACTGCTATAAGTCGTTTTGTCATTCGTTGCAACTCTATTTAAATAGGTATTTTCCCAAAACTCTCTGGCTTCGGTAACATTATCATTGCGGAATGTGTGACGATTAGATTTATAATCGAGAGTCCAAATGAAACTTGAAACCGGGACATACACTTGCTTAACAGAATCACCATCTTCCACATCTTTGTAGAACCCCACTTTATATCGTGAATTTAAATAGAGTTGAGTGCCGACAACACGATTATGCGCATTGCTGAGCAACGTCGGTATAGTCTTATAATCCACGGAAGTAGACCCTCCCTGTATCTCAGCCGGGTCGGTAATATATCGTTCATCGGTAATACCGCCATTCTCCTTGTTTACAGCGTTATAGTGTTGCAGAAATCCTTGAAACTCAAATCTATCACCGATATAAGAGCCGGATAGCCCCCAAGATAATTGTTTTGTGGCTTGATAATTGAATGAGCCCTTAGAATAGAGATAATCAACCATTGCACCAACTTGAGCGCGCGAATTGATATTCCCTGAAAAATCGGCTTTCAAACGGTCCTGCGCCGACTCTTTGCCACCTCCGAAATTATAGGATGCCAAAGTCATCGGTATTCGCGAATTATAAAAACGTTGTGTTTCTATTGATGGCAACCAAGCTTGCAACGCATCTTTAAAAAAGAAGTCGGACGCATTATTTCTCTCAAAATAAATTAAATTATATCCCTCTCCACCGAGATTTCCTGTTGTGGCGTATGCCATACTGCGAGCCGATGGCACAGAGCGCTGCGCATAATTAAGGAATAAAGTATCGACCGGAGCTTCTTCACGTTCACCCAAGTCGGACACTACACGCCACGACGATATTTTTTGCTCAATATCCGGTCCTTTCGGAGTCGCTGTTTCTTGTGCCAACGCCCCGAATGCACAAAGTAGTGTTGATAATCCTATCAGATATATTCGTTTCATCTGTTTAAAGTAATGCTTTTGTTTTTGATAAAGGATTGACAAGTATCGATAATGCCGACTTTAAAAGCTCGCGTTCCAGGCATACTATATTGTGTTATGTCATCGATATATTTTAGAGCCAAATTCAATTCGTAGTTTCGATTGGCAAAATCCAAGTATCTATCTATAACATAATATATACCATTATAGAAAGTATCTGTAAAATAAAGAGAGTCCTCAAAATGCAAAGCTTTCAAAATTATGAATTGATAAAACTTGTGCAAATATTCATTATCGGGATGAAAACTTTCAAAGTCCTTTATCTTCTTTTTTATTACAGATATTCGAGCTTTAGAGCGGCCTCGTTTTGATCTGCCCAACTCCTTTTCAAGCACCTTTTGACATCTTTCGCAAAGTGCTTTAGAATCAGGATTTAGAAAAAATTTAAAATAATCTTTTACATCCGAACGCGACTCATATAAGTCGAGAACTACTTCTATAATTTGCTCTTTACTATAGGCGGATAGTTCTTTTTTTAGCGCAGTTTTCGACATATAATTACAATCTATTCTTTACAATGCAAAATAACAAAAAGTTAAGCATATATACAAAAATAATCACCCCCTATCTCTATGAATAAGCAATCAGAAAACAGCGTCACAAAGAAGCAAGTGGGCAAGACCGGGTAATTTTTCACTTGAATATGACCTAATTGTAAATAAAATTTGTAAATTTGCAGTAATCCCGTTGGAGGCAAAGCGTTGCCCGTCGAGAGGACATATTAGAATAAAGAGCGTTTCAGCTTTATCCTTTCATTGAAAATTCGCCAAATTTTTGTAAAGCACAGGATAAAAGCAGTCATGAGCGCTACGCGTGCCTATATCCACCCCATAGGCGGGGTGTCGATATATGAGTATTGCGTGGGGTGGGCTGTTTATCGTGCTTAAGGTGTTTGGCGATACCTCAATGAAGATGAACAGAACAAGTCCCACGCTCCTTTTATATTATAACGCCAAACTCGGGGACTATGATGGCACTTTATTATTGAAAAATGACACTAAATGATTTTATTCACTGGTCAATCTGTAAGATTAAACACGAAAGAAAAGATTCTGCTGAAACATTCTATGATTATGTCAGTAGGATATTAAAGGAATGGCAAACTAATTTGTCATTAGTAGATAAAAACGAATTATTGGAGTGCATAAAATTCGAAATGGCAAAACCGACAAAAGAAAAATCGTTTTATCAATTAATTCACAATATTACAGAAAAATACCTTAAAATCTTAAAGTATTCATATCAAGGAGATGTTTTTGAAGCGATAACTCTTCTACGGAAACTCCTTTATGCTCAAAAATATACGCAATATAAGTTATCTGATAAATACATAAATTACTTTTCGTTTAAACGAGTAACTACAGATAAACATTTATATAGAGTAATTTATTCTAAAAACGAAACATTACAAAATTGTAACCACGTTCCATTTGAAAAAAGAAATTTAGCTAAGCATAATAGATTTAATGCCTTTGGTTATCCTTGTTTATACTTATCAGAGAACAAAGATGTTTGTATTTCAGAAATTGGAGGTAAGAGAGAGAACGAAAAAATGTTCTATTCTAAATTTATGCATAAAAGGGATATTTCGTATTTAAACTTAACAATACCTCAAAATTTATCGGAGATTACAAACTATGATAAATTTTGTTTTATAATAAAATATCCAATGCTATTGTTATGTTCTGCTTCTACTGTTGAAGATGACAAATATGAAGAAGAATATTTATTTTCGCAATTATTAATTCCTGCATTATTTTTAACTAATAACGAAATTTTTTCTTATAAAGGAATTGCGTATAATTCAGTGATAGATTATAAGACATTAAATTTAGTTATACCAGCAAAATTAAAAGCAGACGAAATAAAACCACAAAACAAAGTGGCAGAATATATCTCTGATATAATAAAAGAGGACGGTCCTTATTAATTAATCAAATAATATTAACCTCTAAACAACAAAATACAAATGAAAATGAATAAAGCAATGAGAATTAATAGAAAGATACCATTTATCATAATATCGTTATTCTTGAGTATTTCAATAAATTCATTCGCTCATGAATTTGAAGTAGATGGGATATATTACAATATTCTGTCATCAACTGACAAAACTGTCGAAGTAACCTACAAAGGTCGTTATTTTGATTCCTATTCCAACGAATACACCGGCAGTGTTACCATCCCCGAAACTGTAGCATATTCCGGTACTAACTATTCCGTTACTGAGATTAACGGTTCTGCGTTCAGGGGTTGTGACGTGACGTCGGTTACCATTCCCAATTCCGTCACTTCGATTGGTTCTTCTGCGTTCTCCGGTTGTAGCGGTTTGACATCGGTAACCATTCCCAATTCCGTTACTTCGATTGGGAACTATGCGTTCTACGATTGTGATGGTTTGACATCGGTAACCATTCCCAATTCCGTCACTATGATTGACTATAACGCCTTCTCCAGTTGTAGCGGTCTTACAAGTATTGATGTAGAATTAGGGAATTGGCATTATGATAGTCGAGATAATTGCAACGCAATAATTGAAACAGATACCAATACTCTTGTTGCCGGGTGTCAAAATACAGTGATTCCGGGAAGTGTCACTTCGATTGGCTACGGTGCGTTCTCAGGTTGTAGCGGTTTGACATCGGTTACCATTCCCAATTCCGTTACTTCGATTGGCGACTCTGCGTTCTATTGTTGTTGGGGTTTGACGTCTATTACCATTCCCAATTCCGTCACTTCGATTGGTACTTCTGCGTTCTCTGGATGTAGTGGGTTGAAATCAGTCACCATTGGCAATTCCGTCACTTCGATTGGCAACTATGCGTTCAACAAATGTAGCGGCTTGACGTCGGTTACCATCGGTTCCGGGGTGTTAAGTATCGGGACAAGTGCATTTCAGGATTTAGATATAAAAAAGGTGATTTGGCTTACAAATACCCCTCCTGAGGGATATAAAAACGTCGGTAGTAGCGTTCACTATGTTTCAAATAATCTTTATACCGGCTTAAATAATGTTACTGTTTATCCATATATAAGCTCGTTATTTGAAGTAGATGGTATTAAATATGTGCCGGTTAGTCCTTCGGAACGCACGTGTGACGCTATTGATTGCACATACGACCCAACTATCTCTAATTTTAATATCGGCAATACCGTTTCGTTCAAAGGTGTTGAGATGACTCTGCAAAATATAAATCCGTACACTTGTTATAATAACGATTATATTCTCGATTTTAAAATTAACTTTACCGGCAATATCGGAAATTATGCTTTTTATGATTGTGATGCAATAAAGAATGTAGTAGTCAATGCAATGACTGTTGGCGAATCTGCTTTTTATGATTGTAATGCAGTGACGAATGTAGAAATTGAGGCTGAAACAATAGGTACAGAGGCTTTTAATGTGTGCAGTAAAGTTGAAACTATTACATTATCCGAGAATTTGACATCAATAGGAGCATCGGCATTCCGATATTGTAGCTCGTTAAAAGGTGTAGTTATTCCTGATGCGGTAACGTTACTTGGAAGTTCGGCATTTTCAGGTTGCTCATCGTTGGCTTCAGTTAAAATCGGTTCGGGAATATCTGTTTTAAATGATAATACTTTTTATGGCTGCACATCTTTGCCTGCGATAACAATACCGGCAAATGTTACATCAATAGGAAATTATGTCTTTGACTATTGCACTTCACTTGCTGAATTGACAATAACTGACCGCGAAACTGAGTTGTCGCTCGGTTCAAATGGATCAAATCCATTATTCTCTGATTGTCCGCTCAAATCCGTTTATATCGGTGGAAATATCACATATCCAACATCGAGTGGTAAAGGATATTCACCATTCTATCGCAACACTTCGCTTGAAACGGTAGTTATCACCGATAAAGAAACAGAAATATCAGAGAATGAATTTTATGGTTGTACTGCATTAAAATCAGTATCAATGGGAGATGGAGTTGAAACGATTGGGAATTGGGCATTTTCAGGTTGCTCAAGTCTTGATTTCTTCTCTTTCGGGTCCGGCATGAAAACGATTGGAACAGAAGCATTCTCCGACTGCACCACAATGACTAAATTATACAGCAAGGCAACTGTTCCTCCAACTTGTGGCACTCAGGCTCTCGACGATATTAACAAATGGAATTGCGAACTATATGTTCCGCAAGCATCAATTGCTGACTATCAAGCAGCCGACCAGTGGAAAGAGTTCTTCTTCATTAAAGACATAGAGTCGGGAGTTGAAGATGTGATTGTGGAAGAGTTGGTGGTGACTGTTGAAAATGGAGAGATAGTAGTGAAGAATGCGAAAGGCATCGTGACGGTTTACAATATTACCGGTATCGCTGTGGCAACTGAAACAGCCGAGGGCAATGAAGTTCGCTTTGACAACTTGCAATCGGGCATTTATGTTGTAGTAGCCGACGGTAATGCAATAAAAGTGAAAATATAAAAATTCAGTTTCGAGGAATTTTCTAAGTTCAATAGCAATCGGGGTGGTGTCGCATCAAGTCGACATCATCCCGATTCTTAAGAGCGTTAAGGTGCATTTGAGAGTGGAGTCTATTGAGGTCCGGGAGCCCCTCTCTCCATAGGCTTATCCTACTTGGCAAATATCAATCGTAACAACCGAAATATTGAGAACAAAAAAATCAGCCAAATAGTAACTAAATGGCTGATTTTTGTTGAATTATGTGAGGGTTATTTTACCGAATCAGTAGCTTGCGGAGCTAAGAGTGGGGGATTGGTATAATCCACTCCTTTGAGCCATTTGTCGAGCCAACGGAAGAATACACGTTGCCACAATATAGCATTTTGCGGTTTGAGAATCCAGTGATTTTCATCGGGGAATATCACCATTTCAGCCGGTATGCCACGTAAGCGTGCTGCATTAAATGCCATCATACCTTGTGATGCCAAAATACGATAGTCGTATTCACCATGAGTAATCAAGATAGGAGCGTCCCATTTATCCACAAATTTGTGGGGAGAAGAAGCGAAAGTGCGCTGAGCCGCAGCATTGTCTTTTTCCCAATATGCGCCACCCATATCCCAATTTGCGAACCACATCTCTTCTGTTTCGAGATATTGTGTTTCCATATTGAAGATTCCGGCATGAGCGATTAGACAAGCGAAACGGCCTTCATGGTTTCCGGCAAGCCAGTAAACTGAGAATCCACCGTAGCTGGCACCAACAGCACCGATATGCTCGGCATCGATGTAGGGCTTTTCTTTCATGAAGTCAACAGCGGCAAGATAGTCTTTCATATTCTGACCGGGGTAGTCTTTTGAAATCTGAGCATTCCATTCAGTTCCAAATCCGGGCAAGCCGCGACGGTTGGGCGCAATCACAACATAACCATTTGCCGCCATAAGAGCGAAATTCCAACGATAGCTCCAGAATTGGCTTACTGCTTGTTGCGGACCACCTTGGCAATAAAGAATTGCGGGATATTTTTTGTTAGGGTCAAAGTTTTGCGGTTTGATAACCCAAGTAGTCATTTCTTTACCATCGGTTGTCGGGACTAAAACTTTCTCAACAGTAGGCATAGTCAACTGGTCGAAAATTTCTTTATTAACATCAGTGAGTTGACGCACCTGACCATTCTCAACAACACAAATCTCGTTGGGGCGCAAGATTGAATGACGCATTGTCACCAATACATTTTCGTTTACAGGACATAGAGCGCAATAATCATATAATCCGGCATTTTCCATTACAGGCTTAACCTCTTTAGTTTCGAGTGAAACATTAAAGATAGGTTCTTCGCCTAAGTAAGCGGCTGTGAAGTAAATGCTTTTGCCATCTTTAGCCCATGCAATCAGGTCGGCAGTGTAATCCCAATCAGTGGTAAGATCAGTTTTTTCTCCGGTTGCGGTGTCAAGAATGAAAATACGATTTTTATCACTTTCATATCCATCATTTTCCATGCTGAGCCATGCCACATATTTGCCGTCGGGAGAATAAGCCGGGGCAGTGTCATATCCCATCATTTCTTCGGTGAGATTCTCTGTTGTCTTAGAGTCAAGATCATATAGATATAAGTCGCTATTGGTAGATAGTGAATAATCCATACCGGTCTTTTTGCGGCTCACGTAGATGAGTTTCTTTGAATCGGGTGACCAAGAGAATGATTCAGCACCACCAAACGGACGCATCGGCGCTTCAAACGGTTCATCCAACATTATATCTACAACATTAGATACTTGTTTGCCGTCAAAATCTGCAACGAGAGGATGGGGGATTTCCGTAACCCATTGATCCCAATGCTTGTACATTAGGTCATCAACGATATGAGCATTGGCTTTGGGTAAATCAGGATATACATCGACCGGTGTGCGATTGTATTTAACTCGACCAATCATCACAACTTTTGTTTCATCGGGAGAGAACAAAAATCCTTCGATACCACCTTCTACATTAGATACTTTAACGCTTTCTTTGCCATCGGCATTCATCACGTAGAGTTGAACCGACTCTCCATCCGATGCTAAATAGGCAATTTTGTTACCATTGTCGATCCACACAGCCGAACTTTCCGAGCCGGCGGTATTGGTCAGACGCTTCGGTTCTCCACCTTTAATGTCAATAACATAAAGTTCGTTGTTACCCTTGTTTTGCTCTACGCTTTCGTAAGAAATACCAAATAGAACCTTACTGCCATCGGGGGATACTTTTGGGTCGCTTACACGTCCCAATGCTTCAAGTGCTTCAATAGAGAACACTCCGTCGGTCGATTTAAACTCCGGACGCTCGATAATATTCTCATCGGGGGTTGATTTACAACCTGTTGCACCTACTATCATAGCAGCCATTGCAATTGTTGTTAATGTTTTGTTCATAAAATAAAATTTGGTTATTTGTTCCGTTTATTTTGATTGTATTTTTTGCTTCGAGTTTCTTGCTTGAAATAATTTGGGCGTTGTTGGCGTTGGTTTGAAATCTGAGGAACACCGCGCGGAAACAACATGGCCAATAAATCCTCTCTATGCATAGATTTCAATGACAGCACTATATCACGATGATATTCCTTATCATACCAAAAGAAGTATTTTCTTTGTGCTAATTTCTGCTCTTGAGTATGAGCAGTGAAAATTTTCTCACCCGTATAAGGATGAATACCGGTATAATATATTTCAGTTGCCAATGTCATGGGGGTCGGCGTGAAGTCCTGAATCTGCTCAAGATGCATATTCATACGTTGAGTTTTAACCGCCAACTCTGCCATGTCAACTTCCCTACACCCCGGATGCGATGAAATAAAATAGGGTATAAGTTGTTGATTAAGACCGTGCTTTGTATTAACACGATTAAATAAATCTCGAAATGAATAGAACAAGTCGAAAGCCGGCTTACGCATCAAATTCAGCACGTGAGATTCGGTATGTTCGGGAGCTACTTTCAATCGTCCCGAAACATGACGGGCAATCAGCTCCTCATTGTATTTCGCATTAACAGAGTCGAGCTTCTTGTTACCAGTGCAATACATTGACAGGTCGTATCTTACGCCACTTCCTATAAAGCTTTTCTTCATGCCCGGCAATGAATCAACAGCATGATAAATATCAAGCAATGGACCATGGTCGGTATTTAGATTCGGGCATACCTTTGGGTGAAGACACGACGGACGCAAACACTTATCGCATATATGCTCATCTTTACCTCGCATTGCATACATATTGGCAGAAGGGCCTCCCAAATCGCTTATATAGCCTTTGAAATCGGACATAGCAATTACAGATTTAGCTTCTCTAATAATCGACTCTTTAGACCGCGAAGCAATAAATTTCCCTTGATGCGCTGAAATCGTACAGAATGAACACCCACCGAAACATCCACGATGCATATTTATCGAATGTTTTATCATTTCGTATGCAGGGATTGTTTTACCGCGATAACGAGGATGGGGTAGACGAGTATAAGGCAAATCGAATGATGCGTCAATCTCAGCTGTTCCCATTGGAGGGTACATAGGATTGACCTTTACCACTCGCCTTTCATCTACTTGCTGCCAAAGGATTGCACCATGACGGCTATTGCTTTGCTGCTCAATATGCTTGAAATTTTCCGCTTGACAACGTTTGGATTTCGACACTTCCTTCCATGAATGAAGTACAATATTATTGTCGTCGGCTTGCTCCATCTCTTCTATCGGCAGCATCACAACTGTCTGAGGCAAGTCTTTAATTTCGCCAATCGGGATTCCCGCGGCAAGACTTTTGGCCAATGTGATAACACCTTTTTCCCCCATTCCATAAATAAGCAAATCGGCAGGAGCATCGACCAATATGGACTGACGCAAAGAATCTTGCCAATAATCATAATGCGACAATCTACGCATTGAAGCCTCAATCCCACCAATAATTATGGGAGTTGAATTCCCGTAGATTTCTCTAAGAATTTTGGTATAGACGATTGTCGGATAATCGGGACGCATACCGGCTCTTCCACCCGGAGTGTATGCATCATCCGACCTACGACGACGATTAGCAGTATAATGATTTACCATTGAGTCCATCGCTCCTGCCGAAACTCCGAAAAATAATCGCGGAGCTCCCAACTTGCGAAAATCACGCAAATCATCTCGCCAATTAGGCTGTGGCACGATTGCAACCCTATATCCATGCGACTGCAACACTCTGCCTAATACTGCAGCGCCAAATGATGGATGGTCTACATACGCATCGCCCGAGAATAAAATTACATCAATATAATCCCAGCCCAAAGCCTCCACTTCTTTAAGCGAAGTGGGGAGGAACTTAGATTCTGTAAATTTTATTTCGTTCATATATTGAGACATCAAATTTCACAAAATAGGCTATTAAGAATTTACGCTATCAGCGAGCATCTTTTCGAGTTTAATTATCTCATCGCGCAGACGTGCCGCCTCTATAAATTCCATATTTTTAGCGGCTTTTCGCATTGCAGCTCGCTGCTTTTCGATATGTGCTTCCAAATCCTTATCCGACATATATGGTAATATCGGGTCGGCAGCAACATTGGCAACTGTGGTTTTATATTCGTCGGCGTAGGGGATAGCTCGTTGAACTTTAGAGCTTGCCGTAGTCACATCTACTTCATCAGCATCAAAACCGATCAATGCATTCCGCGCTTTAACTATAGCTTTTGGTGTAATACCATGTTTTTCATTATAAGCGAGTTGCAACGACCTACGTCGATTAGTTTCATCAATAGTCAGCTGCATTGACTCGGTAATTTTATCGGCATACATAATTACAGCGCCATTAAGATTTCGAGCTGCGCGACCAACTGTTTGAGTCAACGACCTGTGCGACCTTAAGAAGCCTTCCTTATCCGCATCAAGGATTGCGACAAGTGAAACTTCCGGCAAATCCAATCCCTCGCGTAATAAGTTTACACCTATCAACACATCATATACTCCGACACGCAAATCATCTAATATTTTAATACGATCCATTGTGTCAACATCGGAGTGAATGTAGGCGGCTTTTATCTCAAGTTTTACAAAATAATCATTAAGTTCTTCCGCCATTCGCTTTGTAAGCGTAGTTACAAGTACACGTTCTTGTTGCTGACGTCGACGGTAAATCTCCATGATTAAATCGTCGATTTGATTTATTGTCTGTCGAACAGTTATGGTTGGGTCAAGTAATCCCGTAGGGCGTATAATCTGTTCAACAACAATACCTTCACTTTTGATTAATTCATAATCAGCAGGGGTAGCACTCACATATACAACTTGATGGGTTAATGCTTCAAATTCTTCAAAGCGCAACGGACGATTGTCGATAGCAGAAGGTAATCTAAAGCCATAGTCGACCAACGTGCATTTGCGCGACAGGTCCCCGCCGGCCATTGCTCGTATCTGAGGCAATGTCACATGACTTTCATCAATAATAGTAATAAAATCGTCGGGGAAATAATCTAATAGGCAAAATGGTCTCACTCCCGGCTCTCTACCATCGAAATATCTACTATAGTTTTCTATACCCGGACAATGCCCGATTTCTCTAATCATTTCCAAGTCATAACTCGTTCTTTCATAGAGACGTTTAGCTTCTAAGGGCTTCCCTTCTTGATTGAACATATCAACACACCGTCCAAGATCAATCTCCATTTCAGCCAAAGCCGATGCTTGCCGTTCTTTTGTCGTAACAAAGATATTAGCAGGATAGATTTTAAAACAATCATGTGCGCCGAGCGATACGCCATCTATAGGATGAAGAGTTTGAATGGATTCTATTTCATCTCCCCAAAACACTATACGTAAAATTATTTCTTCATACGCCAAACGAATATCCACCGTATCTCCTTTTACTCTGAATGTTCCTCGAGATAAGTCGACTTCATTTCGTGAATATAAGGCCTCAGTCAGTCTACGAAGAAAGGCATTTCGTGCAATTTTTTGCCCGACTTTAACATCTATTACATTGCTATGAAAATCTTCAGGATTACCAATGCCATAGAGGCATGACACGGATGACACGACAATCACATCTCTCCGTCCCGACAATAGCGCAGAAGTAGTAGCAAGGCGTAATCTGTCAATTTCGTCATTTATCATCAAATCCTTCTCTATATATTTGTCAACCGACGGGATATACGCTTCCGGCTGATAATAATCATAGTACGAAACAAAATACTGGACAGAATTATCGGGAAAGAATGATTTAAATTCACTATATAATTGAGCAGCGAGTGTCTTATTATGACTTAAAATAAGAGTAGGCCGATTTACTCTTTCAATGAGATTAGCAATAGTAAATGTTTTTCCTGAGCCCGTCACGCCAAGCAGCGTTTGTGCCGGACGATTTTCTATAATTCCATTGACCAACTGCTCAATAGCTTGAGGTTGATCGCCCGTTGGTTTGTATAGAGAAGTGAGTCTAAAATCCATTCGAAGTATTGAATTATATCAACTACAAATTTAGTAATTATAATCGAAATTTGAAAAAGAAACTCCATATGCTATTTTAAATGTTAAATGCGTGTAAGGTTAAATAGCTAAAATTAACAACAATTTTCACATTTACAACGTTTTTATATATAACTTTGTGCATATAAAAAGCGTTTAGTATATTAGTAATAACACATTATAAACTCACCCACATGAGCACTACTCCAAATCAAATGGTCAACATTCGTGAATTAAACGAATTAGTTGCAAGTAAGAATGATTTCGTCAAACTGATAACAAAAGGTATGGACCAAACAATTGTTGGTCAAAAACACCTAATAGAATCGTTGTTGATAGCATTACTGTCAAATGGTCATGTACTATTGGAAGGTGTACCCGGTTTGGCGAAAACCTTAGCTATAAAGACATTGGCTCAACTTATTGATGCTAAATATAGCCGTATTCAGTTTACTCCCGACCTTCTTCCTGCCGACGTGTTAGGAACAATGATTTACTCTGTTCAGAAAGAGACTTTCCAAATCAAGCGCGGTCCTATCTTTGCTAATTTTGTACTTGCCGATGAAATTAACCGTGCCCCCGCAAAAGTTCAGTCTGC
>CAYWXG010000037.1:0-25364 GCA_964462445.1 uncultured Barnesiella sp.
ATTGCTACTTTGTGTAATAGGTTATGCCTAAAAATTATTTAGGACAATATTGGTTAAGTATATACATATTCCATTATTATCTTGGATTTCAAATTTAGGGATATTATCCCCTAGGATTTCTTTTAGTATTGGGTATATTTCGGCTTTATATCGTTTGATATTTCGGCAACACATGCCACACATCTTACATTGAAACATTCTGAATATTTATATATTGCGTTGCGTTATTTCTGTTTCGTAGAGGATACCTCATTTTGAGATACCGTCATCTATTTATTATTAATTTTAGTATTTGTTGGTGTATGTGTTTCCCCTTTTTACCATAAACTTGATTTATTAACCCTATAGACTCAGCGGATTTAGGTTTGTTTATAAAAAAAGCGTGAGAGTCTGTACTGTTACTCGTCCCACACTCAGAGGCTCTGGATTGCCCACCACAGTTGAACGAGCAACGCAGAAGCCTCACGCTGAATATGAACAAAACTACAAGACACACCACGTGCCATATAGCGACATATACATATCCACAAGGCATCTACTGCTGCTTCATCCTTGACTGTGATTGAAATTTCCAGATTTCTGAGTGTCAAGAAAGAGCGTCAAGTAAACGCTTCCCATATTTTATTCGCATACCCACCCACAATGCCCATATCGGACTTCTGCATGCGATATGCAACACAAATTTATATAAAATTTTTCAGCTTGCAAAACTATTTCCTAAAAATTATAAATTGTCTTAAGAATTAGTATTTGAGCAATAAAATTTAGATCTATTGTTGTTTTTAGATAGAAACGTAATATTTTGATTTGTCCTACAAAACAATAAGCCGTGTCACGAAAAATTGACACGGCTTCTAATGTGATATTTGGTTGATTAATTGGCGCTGCTGTCGGAGTTTTCGTCAACTCGTGCAATGATGCAATCATCATAGTAGTCGATAAGCTGACACTCTTCTGGCAGGTTGCCAAATTCCAACTTGTTCTCCTCTGAAAATCCCTTTTGTCCGAGAATAAGTACACGCCACACTTGTTCTCTGATAGTGATTTCCTCTATAAACTGCTTGTCCTGTTTGAGCGACTCATATTTCTGCATAAATTCCTTTTGGTCAGCAATATCAAGCAATTCTTTCATTTGTTGCTTTATGTCGGCAAACAGTAGGTGAGTATTCTTAATCAATACGCTATATTCCTCTGAAGTAAGCGTACCTCCGTTGGTATCATATTGCGTAATGAGTGCCTGTGTTTTGGCTGCATTGAATTTCTCCTCCTCTTTATCTCCGCCGGAGCATGAGGCAAGCACTACAAGTAGAGCCATCGATAGATATGAAATTAGCTTTTTCATTGGCGCGTAATTTTGAGGGATTTTTTTGAAGTATTACATTATGCCGCGTTCACGCAACTTTTGTTGCCATGCCCATGCCGAACGCATTGTGTCGTCGATTGGAGTCTCTGCTTTCCATCCAAGCACATTGTTGGCATATGAGGGGTCGGCCCACACTTTTTCAATATCACCGGGACGACGACCAACAACTTTGTAGGGCACTTTTACTCCGGTTGAACGTTCAAATGAATCGAGCAATTCTTTTACCGACAATCCGTTGCCCGTGCCGAGATTGAAGATTTCGATTTTGTCTTCACTCTTGTCGGTCAACATGCGTTCTACTGCGATAACGTGAGCTTTAGCCAAGTCTACAACATTGATAAAGTCGCGGATGCAATACCCGTCGGGGGTGTTATAATCGTTGCCAAACACGCTCAATTCCGCACGAATACCAATTGCGGCTTGTGTCACGAATGGAATCAAGTTCTGTGGTACACCATTGGGCAGTTCGCCGATTTCTGCCGACGGATGCGCTCCGACGGGGTTAAAGTAGCGAAGAATAATACTCTTGAATGGAGCACCGGCATTGATGGTGTCAGTTATAATCTCTTCCGATATCTGTTTTGTATTGCCGTAGGGGGATGTCGCTTTCTTTATGGGTGATTGCTCGGTGACAGGATTTACATCTGGCTCCCCATACACGGTGCACGATGATGAGAACACGATTCCTTGGACATTGTTGGGCACCATCAAATCGAGGAGGTTCATCAATGTGTTGAGGTTGTTGCGATAATAAAGAATCGGTTTTTGCATTGACTCGCCGACAGCTTTCGACGCTGCAAAATTGATAATACCGCGAATGTCGGGATAATCAGCGAATAGTTTTGTCAATGCTGCCATGTCGGTACATGATGCTTCTACAAAGTCAGGGCGAATTCCGGTGATTCGTTCAATACCATCGAGTACATCAACATTGGAATTTGACAAGTCATCAATAATTACTACAGGATAGCCGGCTTGTTGAAGCTCTACCACTGTGTGTGAACCGATATATCCGGTTCCTCCGGTCACGAGGATACGTTCTTTCTTGGTTGACATGAGTTCTTTATTAGTTAGGTTTTTAATATCTATTGCAAATTTAGTCTAAAAATTATTATTTGCCAATACAATTTACTCGCATTTTACAATTTTTACAATCAAATTCGAGGCGCATTTCAAAGCCTTGTCCGCGCAATGTCAATGGTTCAGCATACAATTTTTCGCCACCTTCTTTGAGGCATGCGCCGATTTCTCTACGCAAGCAATAGCGCGTTTCCATCAGTATCAAAGGGTTCCCACGATGCGCTTTTGCCACTTCTATTGCCGGCTCAATTTGCTCCACACCACACTTTTTGTAAAATCGTTGTGCCGCTTTGTTGGAAACATTGGTGCGGTAATCGAGATATTTCCCTTCTGCGGGTAGGGTATATGTCGATGTCGACGCTGCACGAGCTATAACACGCTGTGCCGACAATGTTGATATTAATGCCTCAGCAAGTCGGCGACGCATATCGACCAATATCGATGCCGGGATAAACTCCACCCCGATGTTATCTTCATATTTTTCAACTGCAAATATCGTGTCGCCCCATTTCATCAACTGTCGCTGTCGGTGCTCGTGGGGATTGTTTTTGGCTTGGATTTTGGGCTGAGCCGCAGTAATAACAGTTTCCCCAACGCCTTCGATTCTACCGGTCAAAGCTATTGAGTCATCATTGTGTCGACTGATTGAAATTTCAATTGGGATTTCTCTCCTTGCAGTGGGACGAGAAAGCATATCTTCTCGCGCCTTGTCATGCGATCGGTATAATTTCGTCCCTGTTGGTAATATGATTCTTTCAGCCGGATATATAAATTTGCCATCAGTTCGATTTACCCTGAATCCTCCGATTTTCTCATCATTGGTTATGTAGGATAATCCGTCCCCATTGACAAGGGTAGTGGTCAGCGACGACTCAATCCCTTTGGCAGTACAGCTTTTGACAACTCCTACATATTCGCCAAGTGATTTCGGCGAATTTAATGATGCAATATTTTTGTATTTAGCTACCCCGTTATCTGCGTGCAGAAAATAGTCGGTATATCCGCGATTGAACGATTTCCCCAAGTCGGGTGTAAACGTGGATTTAACAACTCCACGCGATGCTCTGCAATATTTATCCGGATTAGCTTCGATTAACATGTCAAGCGCGTTGCGATAGGCGAGCGTCACATCTTTTACGTAGGACGCATCTTTTAATCTCCCTTCAATTTTAAATGATGAAACACCTGCTTTAGCCATTTCACTCAAATAGGCAAGGCGATTCATATCACGAAGTGACAAATAATGCTTTTCACCGACAATTTTACCGTTACCATCGATAAGTGTGTAGGGCAAACGACACATTTGGGCGCAGTTACCTCGATTGGCACTTCTACCCATAATAACTTGACTTGCTCGGCAATCGCCACTATAGCTCACGCATAACGCACCATGCACAAAAGCCTCAATCGGGACATCTACCGCTGCTGATATTTCTCGAATAGTGGTTAAGTCAGTCTCTCTCGCGATTACTATTTGCGACATTCCAACATCTTGCAGCCATCGAGCTTTTTCTGCATCGCGAGTGTCACATTGGGTGCTGGCATGCAACTGAATTGGGGGGCGGTTTAGCTCCAATATCCCCATATCTTGCACTATAAGCGCATCTACCCCCGCAGCATATAAGTCCCAAAGCATCTTTTCGACATCAGCAAGTTCATTGTCATAGATAATTGTATTGACTGTGACATAAATTTTGACTCCGAATGGTGTAGCAAACCTTACAAGCTCTTTTATATCATCAATCGTGTTACCGGCTTTGGCTCGCGCACCATGACTTGGTGCCCCGATATAAACGGCATCAGCTCCATGCAAGATTGCTTCACGTGCTATTACTGTAGAGCGTGCAGGAGCAAGTAATTCCAAAGGACGGGGCGTTGATTTCATACAACTATATGGATAGGGGTACTACTTATTTTATCAAAGCAAGTTCGGAGAGATTAAATGGCGTCTGCTGATATACGTAATAGTTCAACCAGTTGGAAAACAATAGGTTGGCATGACTTCTCCATTTCACTTCGGGTTTGTTGTTCGGATTGTCATTGGGATAATAGTTACAGGGAATTTTGGGATTTATCCCTTTGTCTAAGTCGCGATGATACTCATAATCAAGAGTCATAGGGGAGTACTCTGAATGTCCGGTGATGAAAAATTCTCGCCCTTCTTTCCCCATTACAATGTAAACTCCGCTTTCCTCGCTATCTGATAATATTACCAAACCCTCTTTTCGTTTGATTTCTACAGGGTCAATTGTCGCATAACGGCTATGCGGCACGTAGAACATATCATCAAAACCGCGCAATAAAGGATTAAGAGGGTCAAGGCTTCGATGTTTGAACACTCCGGATATTTTTTCTTTTAGCAACATTTTATCAATGCCGTAAAAATGATATAGTCCGGCCAATGCTGCCCAACAAATGTATAATGTTGATGTTGCATGTGTGCGTGCCCAATCAAAGATTTCTGTCAAGCGAGTCCAATAGTCAACATCTTCATATTTTAGTTTCTCTACAGGAGCTCCGGTCACAATAAAGCCGTCATAATAATTATGCTCAATTTCGTCAAATGTTTTGTAGAATGCAGCTATATGCTCTTCAGGAGTATTGCGTGAGTCATGAACTCCGGTATCAACAAGATCAAGCTCAATTTGTAATGGTGTATTCGACAACAGGCGCAACAAATCAGTTTCTGCCATAATTTTTAATGGCATAAGATTAAGTACAGCTATCCGTAGTGGACGAATATCTTGCGTCGATGCGCGATTTTCGCCCATGATAAATATGTTTTCTTTCTTCAACTGCTCCACTGCAGGGAGTGTTTCGTCAACTTTTACCGGCATTAGTATATTTTTATTGTTATATTTTATAACTTGCCGACAGCATTTATTCTGTCGAGCATTTCATATGCTTCCTCTCTCCCTGCATTAATTAGTGCAGGTACATGTGCATCACTATTGACAACAATTTCTACTCCCGATTGTATCAAGCGCCACCACTTTTCTACATGAGGATACATCCTTTGGTGCTGTTGCCATGCTTTGGTGTTGATTTCTACAACAACTCCGGCGTCGATTACTCGGTCAATCAAATCATTTACCAATGCCTGATACCATGATTCCGATTCTATTCCCGGCTGATAATATCCGGCATTGCAACCTATTTTGTCAAGATGACCAATGATTTCAAATCCTCCGGCTTCAACCATTTTGCACGATTGTTGGTAGAATGTTTCAACTACATACCTGATGTCATTATTGAAATATTTGACCATCTTTTTTTTGAATCCCTCGAAATTTCCATCGATATCAATATATTCACCTTTCTGATTTGGAATAAAATGTACTGAGCCGATAGCATAATCAAGGTTTAGATTCGAAAAATATTTATGCGAAGGTCCCAATTCTTCCCCGAGATAATCAATCTCCATAGAACGATAGAACTTCACGCTATCCCCATATTGGTCGCTTATACGATTGAATTCCTCATCATAGACTGCAACATTTTCTCGCGTCATATTGCATGGCGACATGATTGGAATCGGGGAGTGTGGTGAAAATCCATAGTGTGTAAATCCGCATTCTACAACCTTGCGAGCAAATGCTTCCATAGTTGCGCGTCCATCGCAAAATTCTGTGTGTGAATGTAGTGTATATTTGCGACTATCTCCTATGTCGACAAGTATATCTTTTATCATTTCACATTGCCTCCTGTCTCGGCTCTTATAATGTCGTTTGCCACTCGCTTTAATTGTTGTTCTGCTTCTTCTACATCTTTTTCAAGAGAAAGAATGTTATCTCCGACATTTGAGTCCCCTTGACTATAAGAAATTCTCATTTGCGACAACTGCGCTTTAGCCTCTTCGGTTGATTTTTTCAAACTGATATAGTGCTCCATTAATTCTGCAGCCCTACGCGATGTGAATTGTGAATAACGTGTCAACACTTTTCCATCTGGCATCGAAAATTCAAATAGGCGCACGCGTTTTTTCTCCCTTTCTTTCAAATTCTCAAGTGTTTTGTGCACTTTACTGAAATCGGCATTTTCAGGCCATGTATCACGTATTGAACACAGACTCGCTCTTTGTGCCAATCTCGGGTCGTCAAAGGGTACATTGACTCGACTTTGCGACGTGAGGAAGAAATATATTGTCACTTTATCTCCAAGGCGATTTCTATCCGATGCCCAAAATCCGACTCCTGTCGACTCATCGATAGCCAGCATATAGTCATCATAAGGAGAATTGTAGGGCATACCTATATTTTGAGCTTGAAGATATTCTGTCCCATTGTTGCGAGATACAAATATGTCAAGTCCACCCAACGATTGCTCGTTATCCGATGCAAAATATAGTGTTACACCGTCTGGCATCAAAAATGGATAGTTCGCATCATATCCTTCTCCTAAATGATCTCCGACACTCAGTGGAGACTCCCAACTATTATCTACTAATCGATTGATTGCTCGTAGTGTAAATATGTTTTCGTTATTTTGAGTTCCCCATATCATTTCGCGGCCATCTTCGGTGCAATATACTACTGTGGGGGCTGAATATTCTATACCTTCCGGTAATATCTCCGGATAGTTAAGTGTTCCCGATTCTGCCGACAATTTGTAGGCATCGAGAAATACTTCTTTATCAATATTTATAGAGTCAAAAACCACTATTTGCTCTACGCGTTCGAGCATCGAGCGAGTCCTTGTCAATTGAGATGACATCTCTGAGGAATTATCAGTCAGTTTCTTGCGCTTATTCTTAGTTATATATGCCTTATAGTCATCGATATGCGCTTGAGCATCATCAACACGATATTCGCGTGTCGCTATTTCTGCAAGTGCAAGCAACGCATCGTTCATCCCTTTTTGATTAGCTAAATTAAATGCTGCTATAGCACTGGAATCATTGTTTTGTGCAACATAACATTTCCCTATTAAATAATCTATTTGCGCATTCTTAGGTTGTGCTTTTGATGCAGAATCAAGCGCATTGGTTGCTTCTTCAAGTAACCCTTGGCGTATCATTCGCTCAATTTCGCTCATTGATATGCCGGTTGGTTCACTCTTTTTAGGGGCACTTACAACCGACATGCTTATTATTGTAGCAAAAACTATCGATGTGAGATATTTTGTATATGACTTCATTGACCGTCGATTCTTTGATTTTTTTACAAAGGTATAGATTTAACTCAATAACAGCAAACTCTTGCAACACTATGGGGCTTGTCTCTTTTAGAAATTATATCCCAACATGATGCTGAAATTATTTCGACGGAATGAATCTTTATATCCCAAAAGATTAAAATCTCTGGCTTTAGTCACGCCTATGCCTCCGGATATTGATGCATAGTATCTTCCGCGACTTAGACCAACTCCAATCGCCCATTGTAAATCAATGTGATTGAACCCATGGTCCCCAAATATGGAATATGAGTCTTTTCCGATATGTTCCGTTGCCTTTAGACTTAAGTTGATTTGTGGTCCCGTAAATACGGAGAATTGCATATCATCAGTAAAATCAAAATGATAGCCGACCGACAATGGTACTCGGAACCCAAAATTACGTACCGAACCATCTATAATTTCTCCATTTGCGGCTTCGGGAATATCTTCATCTATTGTATTATAAAATATAGAAAGTCCCGGTTCAAAATACAAATTCATATATAATGGGATATTATATATTGCTCCAAAACTAAATCCTGCTCCATTTGAATATTCATCATTCCCTCCGGCGGCTGATGTTATATCAAGAGATATTCGTGCTCCAAAATATGCACGATTTTCCGGATTATATAATAAATCCGATTGTGCAATTGCTGTCATTGATGCGCATAGACATATAAGTGATATTAGAAACTTCTTCATAGTGTTATTTCTTTAATTTGATGAACTTTATAATTTTACTTCTTAATAGTCGTATTCCAATTCAAGATTATCCAGATAAAGCACCGACCCATCTCCTCCGGTAAAGTAATCACCATATTTGCTTGCCGACCCTACGATGAAGAGATATTTAGGCTTTCGATTAGTACTTTTATACTCTATGTCAAATTCAAATTGACTCCATTCAGGTTGGTCTTTCCCTAACTCAAATTTGCCATAACCTACCACGTATGAGCCTTCAGGATCAAACAAATGACGATTTGAGGGATTTGTTCGAATTTCAAATGGTTCGGCGCTATCGATAAGTGCAACCCATACAATTCCCGTGTCTGGTTTGTTCTTGTAATCATTAAAACCGGTGGTCGTCGAACTTATTGGGGCTGATTTATACTTATAATATCCACGTAATTTAGTTGGATATTCATTGAATTCTCTACCAAAACTGAGAATCCCATTTGTGCCATCGGTCTTTACGTATTCTCCCATAAAGATATTGCCGGCGGCAAGTTTCCCTACGACTCCGATACCAACAAATTTAGTCTCAAGTTTTGCTGAATATCCGGTCCCCGTTGGGGTATCCTCGGATGGTTGTGTATTGCTTGCGCCAAGTGTTGTTGCTCCCTTATTTCCGGTGTCCCAATATCGTTCACCATCTTTAGCCCATGGGTTCCAAACTTTTCCATCCAACCACCATTCATCAAATCCGGCATTTTGGGGCTGTACAATCATTCCTGTCCGGAACTCTATTTCTGCGCCATATTCGTCGCCCGACACGGCACGTGCTACATAATCAGTCATAGGACTTAAATGTACTATTCGTGCATAAAAACTTCCGCCATTAACTGTTAACCATTCATTCGGGACTCGTGTCCATTCTTGTGAATTTGCTTGGCGATATTCAATATAATTATCGCGACCCTCTTGTCCTTCGCCATATGCCCATGCTACATTTGTCCATGCGTCTACGCGGACAGTTGTTACAGTTGCCTCTGTGACTTGGCTATAGATTGTCCATTCTGCATCTCGGCCATAATCACTAACTATTATTTTATAGGGCTTACTTAAATTAATATTCTTCCCTTCTATTGATGGTGTAATCGTTGAATTTACTGAGCCCAATTTAGCACTTGTTACCTTTACATTTGTCAAATCTACAGTTGTAGGTAATGTAACTACGATTCGGCGTCCGGGAACATCTATCACCGATGAGCCAATTTGATTGGCAACAGTGAAATAGCGTGTGATATTTTGCACTGCCTTTAGTGTCCACACATATTCTTGATATAATTTTAGAATAAAATATTGCGTGTATGACATATCTATTGTGCCATATATTGAATCTCCAACCCATATCGCTGATTTTGACAACTGACATTCCTCTACTTTGACGTTGTATATATCTGCCTGTTCATTTAGATATACAGTTGCAACGCGATTAATAGTATCGAGTTGTGCTCCCTGCGACTGATTTTCTACAACGAGTTTAACTATATTGGGTTGTATACGAGGATAGGGGATGTCATTTTTTAGACAACTCGATAGCAATGCTACGCATATACCGGTTGATATTATTGTATAAAATATGTTTCTAATATTTGTCATATATTCTTTGTGTTGAATTAAATATGCACTGCCAACCCGAAATTGATGTTGAACAAATTGAATTTGAAGTTTGCGCCCGATGAGAATCTCGAGCCCTCATCAACTCCATTTGTCGTTTGTTTTTCATGTGTTAAATTCAATCCAAACACTCCAAACGACACATTGAACGATATATAATCCATGATAAAAACGCAAACTCCCGGACTAAAATTCAAACTTGCTTTCATTATATCAGTCTGTGTGTTGCGTGGCTCATCGTTGTACAATCGTTTAAATTCCGATGACCCCAATCCAAAGCCTAAGTCTATTTCATTAAATATGGCAAAACGTTTTTCCGGACCGAGACCTATGTAATTTCGATAGTTTAATGACGCCGAGAACAATTGGGAATGATAGCTGACGTCGCGTAGTGAAAAATTTAAATCTTCATCAAAATCAAAGGTCATATTGGCCAAGTCTACATCTGAGCTGGTGTAATTAAACTTTATACCTACAGATTGATTGTTGGTAAAAAAGTATGAAATTGAAGGCTTTATTGAGTATGTCTTTATTTTTATATCAAAGTTTTCTAATATCGAAAGAACTTGTACATCATCTGTCCCAAATTCTCCATATGAGGCTGTAATGCCGATAGCCCACTGCTTCTTTGGTATTATCAGATAATTATATAGACCTCTATCATATCGCCCATAATTTTTATCAGGTAAAATAAAATTTACAGTATCTCCATCTACTATGACCTTTTCATCAATATACGGATTTCGATCATTTACAGTGTCAAGTTTAATTTTATTTGACCCTAAAATATTTTCATTAATGATAAAATTGCTCTTAAAATCCTTACACGGCTTACCGTATGTTGATGTCTCACCAATATTTAGTGCTTGTGCGGTTATTGTGGCTGTTGATACGATGTAGAATGCCACGGCTATTAATATTTGTGTTATTCTTTTCATCGCGTTTATAGATAAAATACCACTCCAAAGGAGATGGAAAATAAGTTGATTTTAAAATTAGCTTGTTTTGAGTCTTGATTGGCTACGTATACTTGATCTGTGGTTGATTTTGTGTGAGTATACGAAAATCCAAGTAATCCTACACTTACCTCAATCGCTGAATAATTGTTTAAAAACATGACCAACCCAGGAGCAAGACCAACATTAAGATTGAAATTTCTAGAATATGTTCCGGTCAAATCTTCTCCCGAACCATTGCATATTTTAGAATCTCCGCCACCTAATTCCAATTGAACCTCATTAAATAAACCGAATCTACGATTATTCCCCAATGATATATAATTACGAAATGAGGCCGTCCCCGACCAGTTCTGGGAGATGCTGTATAAATTATCTACATTGTATTCCGTCTCAGAATCTAATATAACATCTGCCGACTTTAAATCTACTTTTGAGCGTGTGTAGGCAAATCGACCGCCGGCGGCAAGATTATCTTGGAAACAATACATCAACATTGGGCTTACTTTGAAATTGTAAGTGTCCCCATTTAGGTTTTCAACAATAAAAAACTGGTAATTAGATTGGTTTGATTGTGAGTAACTAACACTTACTCCAGTTATCCATTGGCCTTTGGGTATGAATGATATTTGTTGCAGCCCACGCTTAAACTCCTCTTGTGCTGAAGCGTTAATTGCCCCAAATAATGAATATATTAGTACAATAAGTAAAATTAACTTTTTATTCATTTAACTTCTGTAATGTAATTGTGTATTCTATCTGTGTTAAAATCAGCTCTTAACGTGTCATTAACACTTAGAGAATGACACTATATGTTTCTTATAAGTATAACGCATTATATATGCTTTATTTCTGCAAATTTCGCTCAAATTTACAAAAAAATTGCACATTTTCATACTACTTTTAACCATTTTCAAATTTTTCAATTCGTATTATCATCTCATAGACAAAGAAAATGTTTCAAATTTGGTATACATTCCCCATTTTTCATATTCGTTAAATATTAAACAGCACTCCAAATGTCGATTGTTGAACATTAGAGTGCTGTTTAATGTCTATTATAAATTCCTTTATTTTGTTAAGGGAGAGTAGTCGCGTGAGTATCGAAGCATTTGCGAAACATAATCTTCGCTATAATCAATCTTCACATCGGAAATATTACCTTCTGCGTCAAAAACAGGTGTGTAGACCGGATTAACAAATCCTTTATACGGAGCGATGTTCAGGTGTGAATAGCGCTCAAGGACTTCGTTGTGTAATTTGCTGTCAACTTTAACTGCATATTTCTCAACTAGATCTCGCCCGGCTTCGTAATCGCCTTCACTCTTTATCCGTTGTATCTCTCCAAGAAGTTCGCCAAAGAGTTCACGTAATCGCTCGTAATCGTTTATCTTGATAAATGTCTTGCCTTCAATAGTCACCATTTCGATGACATTTTCCGAACGGCCATGCTCATATGCCCATTCCGATATAAGTTTGCGATTGCGCATGTGGGCTTCTTCTACATCTTTCCCGGGCTCAATTCTCATCAACTGAGTCATCATACCATTTAGAATATATTTGTAATATTCCGCCTTATATGCTTCTGGATTATCTAACAATCCAAGCTCTAATAGTTTTGGGTCTGCTAAATAGTAAAGGGCAAAAAGGTCTGCACGAGTTTCCTCAAGAGTTGAGCCATGGGCTTTAAATGCATCAGGGTCAACTCCGGGGAGTAATCTACCGGAACCATGACCTAAGCACTCGTGAAGGTCGGTATGAAGATTATCTGTGATGAAAAGATATTTATCCATCAGTTGACGAGTTGGGTCATCAATTACAAATTCTTCATTAAATCCGCTACCTTGTGATGCCTCATCGTAGGCTTGTGTGATGTTCTCGATTGTTACTGATTTTGACCCATGCGCTGCGCGTATCCAGTTAGCATTTGGCAAATTTATTCCTATTGGTGTCGCAGGATAAGCATCACCGGCTAAGATTGCTGCGGTAATTACTTTCGCTGTAACTCCTTTTACCTCCTCTTTCCGGAATCGTGGGTCAACTGGTGAGTGATCTTCAAACCATTGCGCGTTCTCGCTCATTGCTTCGGTGCGTTGCGACGCTTCGATATTCTTAAAATTGACAATTGACTCCCATGCTCCGGTCATCCCAAGGGGGTCTCCATAACTTTCGATAAAGCCATTGATAAAGTCCACTTGTGAGTTCGTGTCTTCAACCCATTCTATTGAGTAGTCATCAAACATCGCAAGATCGCCACTTTTATAATATGAAATTAATTTATCGATAACTGCAGCTTGTTTTTCATTCTCAGTATATTCTCGCGCTTTGGTTAGATTGTCTACGATACGAGCTATTGCATCAGAATATAGACCTCCTAAGCGATATACTTGTTCTGTCACCTTTCCGTCAATCATTGTAACTCGTGTATTCAATCCATATGATATAGGAGTGAGGTCTGTAGTATCTTTGAGCGCATTATAGTAATCTTCAACTTGTTGTTGTGTTACTCCTTCATAGAGGTTGCATGCTGATGTGGTTATTAAATCTTCACCCTCAGCTTGATTGACACGTTTCGCTGCTATTGTTGGATCAAAAATGACCTCGCAAAGTTCATCAATATTAGAGGGTTGCTTGCTTTCGGGCAACTTTGTCACTTCATAACGCAAGAATGTTTCGTCAAATTCGGGTACAAATTTATCCATTGAGTAATGATGGTGAATACCATTACCAAACCATATCAATTTTAGATATTTCTCAAGAGCCTTATATTGTCGTGATTCTTTGTTACCGGTGAAGTTGGTATATACATTTTCAATCAGTTGGCGTATTGATAAATTATATTTGCCATTTTGATCCCATAAAATGTCACGACCGGCTATGGCAGCTTCAGTCAAGTAATATATTAATCCTTTTTGTCGTGTACTTAGATTTTCGAATCCGGGTACTTTGTATCGTAGTACCTCTATGTCGGCAAAGCGGTCGACCACATAATTGAATTTATTATCGTTATTAGCCATAGCTGTTTGTGTTGAAAATGCGACTGCAATTAATGCTGTTGTCGCAATATGTTTAAGGCGCATATTATAAATTTTATTAAGTTTATTCTACATATAGTACTAATCCTTTTAGATATTCTCCCTCAGGGTGATATATGTTGATAGGGTGGTCCAGTGGTTGAGTCAACTGCTTGATTATACGTACTCTGCGTTGTGATTGTGCTGCCGCTGAAAATACGGCTAATCGGAACTGTTCGCGACTCACTGCTTGTGAACATGAGAATGTAAATAATATACCTCCGGGGGCGATTTTTTCAAATGCTTTGGCATTTAAGCGTTGATAGCCTCGCAGTGCGTTTCGTAATGCGCTACGATGTTTTGCAAAGGCCGGAGGATCGAGTATAATTAAATCATGTTCTCCGCTGACCATATTGTCAAGATATTTAAACGCATCTTCAGCAAGTGCTTTGTGGCGAGTGTCATCGGGGAAGTTCAGGTTAATATTTGCCGACGTAAGTGCTATCGCTTTTGCTGACGAATCAACCGATACGACTTGTCGTGCTCCGCCACGCATGGCATATACTGAAAATCCTCCGGTATAGCAGAACATGTTTAATACAGAGCGATTTGCGGAAAAACTTTCAAGCAATGCACGGTTTTCTCGTTGGTCAACAAAAAATCCGGTTTTTTGACCTTTAAGCCAGTCTATATGAAAAAGCAACCCATTTTCTTTCGCTATGTTGGTGTCGAAGCCTCCGACAAGATATTCATTGACGGGATCGAGTCGTGCTTTGTATGGTAATGTCGTTTCCGACTTATAATATACGTTAGCTATTTCAAGGTCTTCAAGTTCTGTCAACGCAATGGCTATAATGTCGCGGCAATAATGCATACCCGGACTATGTGCTTGAACTACTGCGGTCTTCCCGTATACATCTACAACAAGGCCGGGTAGAAAATCTCCCTCACCGTGTACCAATCGGTACGCATTGTTGTCGAATTGATCAAGTCTTAACGACCGTCTTAGTGATAGTGCTTCCTTAAGTCTTTGGGCAAAAAAACTCTTGTCAATTTCTGTATCATTAAAGTCAAGAATTCGTACAGCTATGCTCCCTATCTGATAGTGACCAACTCCGATAAAGCGTCCGTCAGATGCTTCTACTGCTACGACATCTCCTTCTTCTATGCCGGTGGGAATGTTTGAAATTGCTCCTGAAAATACCCATGGATGAAAGCGATCCAATGACTCTTCTTTGCCACGGCGCAATGTAAATACGGCTCTGTTCTTCATGTCTTTAACTACTTAAATATAAAGCGATAAATGTCATTGCCATTGGCATATAAAAGCAACAATAAAAGGAATATCATGCCACATATTTGTGCTCGTTCAAGGAATTTTTCAGAGGGCTTACGACGGGTGATGATTTCCCATAGAACAAATAGTACATGACCTCCATCGAGGGCTGGAATTGGCAGGATGTTCATGAAAGCCAATATGACTGATAGCAAGGCTGCCATTTCCCAAAACGTACGCCAATCCCATGCATCCGGGAATAAATTTCCGATAGCACCAAATCCGCCAATCTGAGTAGCTCCTGATTTTGTAAATAGCATTTTTAATGATGAAACATAGGTCACCAACTGTTTTGCCCCAATACTAATTCCCCTCGGAATTGCCTCAAAAAAGTTGTATTTAATTGTTTCTACATCATAAATCTCATCAGGATTTTTTAGCCCGAATCCGAGTTTGCCATTACTATCGGGAGTCGCAATTAAATCTACTTTTTGACCGTTACGTTCTACGGTAACAGTGATTGTTTTTTCTTTATTGACATCTAATTCTCGACTAAGTTCGTAAAAAGAAGGTGTGGCAACTCCGTTTATTGCAATTATATGGTCGTCTACTTCAAGACCGGCTTCTTCGGCTGGAGTCCCATTCTGAACCTGCTTTACAAAAACAGGTGTGCGATATGCCATAAAACTACTTTTTATAGTTGCGGCAAAGTCATCAGGATTTTTTACTTTAATAGTATCGTTTCCGCGAAGTAATGTAACCTCTTTCGCCATTGCGATATTTATTACGGCTTCTCGATCCTTTGCTTTAACTTGTTCACCATCGGCAAGTAATATTATATCACCATCTTGATATCCGACTGCTTTAGCTTCTTCGCAGAACTCCATGCCTGCATATGCATTCTCAAAAGGTATAGAGCGGTCGCCCCAACACCATGTTATGCCTATATAAATTAAGCATGCAAAAATGAAATTGAAAAGAACGCCTCCCACCATTACCAATAGACGTTGGTAGGCTGGACGAGCACGAAATTCATCTGGTTTGGCAGGTTGTGCCATTTGCTCTTTGTCCATCGACTCATCTATCATTCCGGCTATCTTGCAGTAGCCTCCCAATGGCACCCAACCGATTCCATATTCTGTATCACGCCATGATGTCTTTTCAACACCTTGCTTGTTCTTTTTACGTTTAGCAGGAGCTTTGGGCTTCCATTTAAATAATGAAAACCAAGGGTTGAAAAATAGATAGAATTTTTCTACTCGTATTCCAAATACACGGGCGAAAAAATAATGTCCAAATTCATGCACTATTACCAATATAGCAAGTGCTAAAATAAGCTGTACTGCTTTAATAAGAAATGTTTCCAATGTAAATTTGAGTTATGTTAATGCTTCTATTATTTTAAATTTGTTGTTTTGATTCTCTGCATCGATTTTACTAATGTTTCTGCATTCATGCGTGCTTCTGCATTAGTATTAACGTAGTCCTCATAATTTGGAGTTGCTATATAGTCAACCTTCGACAGCGTTTCTTCAATTAATTCATATATGTTGGGGAACGAGATTTTTCCCTGCAAGAAGGCTTCAACTGCTATTTCGTTAGCAGCATTGATAATACATGCAGTGTTCCCTCCTTTCTCAAGTGCATAGTGCCCCAATCCTAATGCAGGGAATCGATTATTATCGGGGGCTTCAAATGTCAGTTGTGAATAGTTCTCGAAACTGAGAGGCGAGTCGTTGGTCGCCATTCGAGAGGCATCGCCAAGGGCATATCTGATTGGTAATCGCATATCAGGTACTCCAAGCTGTGCTTTTACTGAACCATCTACAAATTCAACCATTGAGTGAACAATTGATTGAGGGTGTACTATTGGCGTGATTTTTTCTCCTGGGATATTAAAAAGCCATCGTGCTTCAATAATCTCAAACGCCTTATTCATCATTGTCGCTGAGTCTATTGTGATTTTGGTCCCCATACTCCAATTAGGATGATTAAGTGCGTCGGTAACTGTAACCTTAGCAATCTCTTCAGCAGATAATTTGCGGAATGGACCACCTGACGCTGTGATTATCAAACGTCTGACATCTTCTATCTGCTCTCCGACAAGACATTGGTATATTGCCGAATGTTCGGAATCAACCGGCAGTAGTCGTGAATTTGAATTTTGCAATGCTGAGTTGACAATTTCACCGGCAACAACTAATGTCTCTTTATTGGCAAGTGCTATATCTTTGCCGGCTGCTATGGCTCGCAATGTTGGAGCAAGCCCGCTGTATCCCACGGTCGCAGTTACTACGCAGTCAAATGTGTCGCGCTCCATGGCTTCGCAAATCGCCTCACTGCCACACGCTGTAGTTATGCCAAGTGGCTCAAGTGTATCTTTGAGCTTACAATATTTAGATTTATCTGCAATAATTGCCATCGAAGGTCGCCATTTAATTGATTGTTGTATCAGGGCATCAACCTTACTGCCGGCAATTAGTATATCAACTTTAAATCGTTCAGGGTATTGGGATATTACTTCAAGAGTTTGCTTTCCGATAGACCCCGTCGAGCCAAGTATTGCAATCCGTTTTAATTGTTTCATTTATTACGTGAAAATAATTACACCTTTTACAATTTACAAAATTAGGAATTTTTCTTTGAATTACACGAATTAAGATAAACAATAAACGCGTGATTTTACTTAATAATATGTATTTTTATTAAGTAAATATGATAATCACTAAATATGAGTAAATTGACGAGTTTAAATAGGGAGATTTTTTGATATTTTTCTTATATTTGCATATTTAAATCTATATTACCGGAAATAATTAATCATTCGCATATGAAAAGAAGAGTAATTTTAAGTGTAATGGCCACATTGGCCATTGGTGCTTCTGCAACTTCGCCACTTTGGTTGCGTAATATTGAAATTTCTCCAGATGGAAATGTGATAGCTTTTACCTATAAGGGAGATATATTCACAGTCCCGGTTAAGGGTGGTGAAGCGGTTCGTTTGACAACATCTGAAAGCTACGAGACAGCACCCAAATGGTCTCCTGATGGTCAAAAAATTGCTTTTGCTTCTGATCGACATGGTAATCTTGATATTTTTGTGATGAATGTCAATGGTGGAACTCCATTCCGCTTAACATCTAATTCAGCTACTGAAACGCCCGAAGGCTTTTCTCCAAACGGCAAAGAAGTCTATTATTCAGCTGCAGTTCAAGCTCCGACTTCAAGCGCTATGTTCCCATCTGCTCGTATGACTCAGTTATATGCTGTTAATATCGATGGAAGTCGTCCGCGTCAAGTACTTGGTACTCCGGCTCAGTCGCTCGCATTTTTAGGCAATGATGGTTCTTTCATTTATCAAGATGTCAAAGGTTTTGAAAATGCTTGGCGTAAGCATCACACTTCTTCGGTTACTCGTGATATTTGGAAATTTGATGTATCTTCGGGCTCTCATACAAATCTCACCAATCGTGCGGGTGAAGATAGAAATCCCACAATTTCCTCCGATGGTAAAACTATCTACTTTTTGTCAGAACGTGATGGTGACACTTTCAATGTATGGAAAGCTCCGATTGAGTCTATGACAGATGCTGTAAGAGTCACTAATTTCTCTACTCATCCTGTGCGATTCCTTTCTATTGCAAACGATGGTACGCTCGCGTTTGGTTATGATGGTGAAATTTACACACTTAAAGAAGGTCGTAAACCTACTAAAGTTAATGTAAATATAAATATTGAGGAATTCCCGGAAATTGAAAGAATTAAAGTCAATGGTAGGGGAGGTGCTCTTTCTCCCGATGGTAAACAAGTTGCATTTGCAAGTCGTGGCGAAATATTTGTTAGTTCGGTAAAACACTCTTCTGTCAAGCAAATCACGAATACCGCGGCGGCTGAAAAATCTCCGCAATGGCATCCTGACGGGCGTGAAATTGTGTATACTTCAATGCGTGATGGTCATTATAACATCTATTCTGCAAAGATTGCCCGTGAAGATGACCCTAACTTCTCTAATGCTATCTTAGTTGATGAGCAACCGATAATTGCAGTCGACGACATTGAACGTACCTATCCTAAATATTCTCCCAATGGTAAAAAACTTGCTTTTGTTCAAGATCGCAATAAGTTAATGGTGATGGATGTTGAAAGTAAAAAAGTCAAACAACTAACCGATGGCTCGACATATTTATATCGCCAAGGTGGTTTTGATTTTCAATGGTCGCCCGATAGTAGATGGATAACTCTTGAAGTTGATGATAATCATCATAGCCCATACTCTGATATCGCTATTATAAACGTCGAAAACGCCGAAATGACATATTTGACTCGTTCCGGTTATACTGACCATTCTCCTCAATGGGCAATGGGAGGGAATGCAATTGTTTTCCTTTCGGAGAAATATGGTATGCGTAATCACGCTTCTTGGGGCTCGCAAGATGATGCTTTTATTGTGTTCTTAAATCGTGCTGCTTACGATAAATATAATCTCAATGAGGAGGACCTTGAACTTTTGAACGAAGCTGAGAAAAAAGCGAAAAAGGATAAGAAAAAAACTGAATCTGATAGCAAGAAAGATGCCGATAAGAAGGATGATAAAACAGACTCTAAAAATGAAGATAATAAGGAATCCGATAAGGACGACGTCGAGCCTATTCTCGTTGAACTTGATGGTATCATGGATAGAGTTGAACGTCTAACTCCTTTTTCTGCCAATTTAGGAGGAGCATGGGTTGATAACGATGGCGAAAATCTTTATTTCTTGATGAGTATAGAAAAAGGTTACGACCTTTGGAAAATGGAACTGCGAGACCCGATTCCTTCTGTCGCAGTGCGTATCGATGCAAATAGTGCTTCGTTAAACCCCTCTCACGATGGTAAAACTCTATTTATTAGTGGAGATAAAATGCGAAAAATTGATGTGGGTAGCGACAAATCAACTGCTATAACTGCTTCTGCTACTATGGAACTTGACCATGCGGCTGAACGTGAAGCTATGTTTAACGAAGTCTACATTTCTGAGCGTGAAATGTTCTACAACAAAAATATGCATGGCGTTAATTGGGATGCGATGTCCAAAGATTATCGTAAGTTCCTCCCGCATATCAACAACAACTATGATTTCTCAGAAATGCTTTCTGAACTTCTTGGCGAACTAAATGTTTCTCACACTGGCTCTGGATTCCGTGGTACAGAAGCAAATGCATTGACCGACCGCACTGCCCGTTTGGGTCTTTTATATGATATGAATTATTCAGGCAAGGGACTTAAGGTTGATGAAATTATATTAGGAAGCCCATTTGATAATGCTACTACTAAGCTGACTATTGGGATGATTATTTCTAAAATCAATGGTGAAGAATTAGGAAATGATATTGATGCAACAACCGCTCTCAATAATCTCTCGGGCAAGAAAACTCTTGTAACATTCTTCGACCCGGCTTCGGGTGAAACATTTGAAGAAGTTGTTAAGCCGATTAGTTCAGGAGCAGAAAATACTTTGCTTTACAACCGTTGGGTAAAACAACGTGCCGAGGACGTTAAACGCTGGTCAAACGGCCGCCTTGGATATGTTCATATTGAATCTATGGGCGATGATAGTTTCCGCACACTTTACTCCGATCTGCTTGGGAAATACAATCAGTGTGAAGGTGCTGTTATCGATATTCGTTGGAATGGCGGTGGTAGATTACATGAGGATGTTGAAGTTTTCCTTTCAGGTGAAAAGTATTTTACACAAGTGATACGTGGCAACGAATCGTGTGATATGCCTTCTCGTCGTTATAACAAGCCGACTATTATGGTTATGGCTGAACCTTGCTATTCTAATGCTCATGGGACTCCGTGGGTATACAAAAATCGCAATATCGGGAGATTAGTTGGTATGCCGGTCCCTGGAACTATGACATCTGTAAATTGGGTTACTTTGCAAGACCCAACTCTATATTTTGGTATTCCGGTAGTAGGCTATCGTCTCCCTGATGGTAGTTATCTCGAAAATGCTCAACTTGAACCGGATGTAAAAGTAGAAAATGCACCTGAGGATATTGTAAAAGGTGAAGATACTCAATTACGTCGTGCTGTAGAGGAGTTACTTATGGAGATTGATGCTAAGAAATAATTTTTAAATTTAAAAACGAAATAATATATATAACAGATTCTAAAATGAAAGGCAAATTATTTATAGCGGTTGCGTCATTGGCTCTCGTAGCTTGTTCCGCTAAAGCTCAAAACGACAATTATACTGTTACAATCGAGGATATAGCAGTTGAGGATAGTACTTTGGTTTATTTACTCAACTACGACACTTCAGATAAAATTGACTCAGTTTTAGTGACAGATGGGAAAGCTGTTTTTGAGGGCATTGTTGATACTCCGGCTTTTGTGCGACTTGTTTCTGAGGGAAATCGTCTGGGCTCGTTTATTCTTGAAAAAGGGAATATCGTTGTAAATGGCAATGGTGCTTCAGGTTCTCAACTCAATGATTCTTTCGCTGAATATGGCGCAAAATCTGCCGCATTAAGCGAGAAATTTTCTACTCTCCCTGAAGAAGATGAAGAAGGGCGCATGGCAATTTATAACGACTATTTATCCATGACCGATAGTGTTATGAATGCAAATATTAATAATCCTATTGGCTACTTCTTGTTCTTGCAAAAAGCTTATGAGATGAGCCGCGATGAATTAGATGCTGCTTTGGCTGATGCTCCTCAATTAAAAGCATACTCACGTATCCAAAAAATTTTAAATGTATTTGATTGTCAAGACGCTACTGCTGCCGGTAAAATGTTTACTGATTTTGAAGTTTCTTATGATGGTACTACTTCAAAACTCAGCGACTATGTTGGTAAAGGGAAGTTCTGCCTTGTTGATTTTTGGGCAAGTTGGTGTGGCCCATGTATGCGAAAAATGCCACATTTAAAAGAAATTTATGCTCAATACGCACCACTTGGACTTGAAGTTCTTGGTGTCGCTGTATGGGACGAACCCGACAACTCTCTTGCTAAAATCATGCAACTTGAACTACCTTGGGCGCAGATTGTTAATGCTCAAACTATACCTACCGATTTATACGGCATTTTGGGTATTCCTTGCATTATTCTTTTTGCTCCTGATGGTACTATTGTTGGTCGCAACTTTGAGGATGAAGAACTTAATGCAATCCTTAAAAAAGCATTTGCAACAGAAGTTACCTCTGAAAATTAATTATGCGAATTTCAAGAATAATAATAAATCTTTGGCCAAAGCGGTGGATTGCTACCGCTTTGGTCTTGTTATTTGTTTTTTACCTGACTTTAGTGCCACGTCCTCTTCCAAATACTAATATTGAAATCCCCGGACTTGATAAATTAGTTCACGCTATTATGTTTGGAGTGCTTGCGTTTGTGACTTGTATTGATATGGCTCGGCGTAATCGCGATGATATTAGACGTTTATCAATTTTTACCATTATTAATATTTCAGTTATAGTAGCTTTTGTTGGGCTTTTAATTGAAATATTACAGCAACTAATGCAATTGGGGCGAGGCGGTGATTTATTGGATTTCATCGCAGATATTATTGGTATTATTATTGCTTCGATTGTTACTGTGAATTTCCTTAAATCTTTGCTAAATAAACCTCTCGGTTCCATTAAAACAGATTATTCAAAAACTGATATATGACACAATCTTTGATATTCGACTTGTCCGCATCGTTTCGTAAAAATCAGGCGGTCAATGCTCTTTCTGATTTAAATAACAATCCTATCACATATGCAGAGTTGACTCGTCGTGTAGCACGAATGCACGTAATGTTTAAAAAAGCAGGAATCAAGCAAGGTGATAAAATTGCTATTTGTGCTAAAAACTCAACTAATTGGGCTGAAACTTTTATTGCATCATTAACTTATGGCGCAGTATCTGTTCCTATTCTTAATGAATTTAAGCACGACAGTATTCATCATCTTGTTGCTCATTCCGATGCGAGTCTATTTTTTGCCGATGCTACTATATGGAAGGGGTTGGATTTATCTAAAATGCCTAATGTGGAAGGATTCTTTGAAATAGAATCCGGGAGACTTAAATTCTCTCGCTCTGAATCGCTTCAATCTGCATTTGATAATTTGGATAAGCTTGTTGCCGATGAATTTCCAAATGGAATTGATGAATCAAACTTTGACCGAAATTACTATCACGATACTAAAGATGACCTTGCAGTCATTAACTATACTTCAGGTTCTACTGGTTTGTCAAAAGGGGTGATGATTAGTTACGGAAGTTTGTGGAGCAACGCGCGTTTCGCTACCGATAATATCACATTCTTCCACCCCGGTGATGGTATGGTCTCAATGCTTCCAATGGCTCATATGTTTGGACTGCTCGTTGAACTTATTTTCCCTTTGCACAAAGGCTGTCATATTACCTTTCTTGGTAAACTCCCATCTCCAAAGATTTTGTTAGATGCTTTTGCTCATGTTAAACCTAAACTTGTGGTAACGGTGCCATTAGTAATTGAGAAAATTGTTGTTAACAAAATTTTCCCGATTTTGAGTAAGCCTGTCATGCGTATTTTGACTAAAATTCCCGGGATCAATTCAATAATATACAAAAAAGTGAAGGCAAAAATGATTGATGCCTTTGGTGGAAATCTGCAGCAATTGGTGATTGGTGGCGCAGCATTGGCTCCTACCGTAGAAAAATTCTTGTTGAAAATTAAATTTCCATACACTGTTGGATATGGAATGACGGAATGTGCGCCTTTGATTAGCTATTGCTTTTGGGATAAGCAAAAACCGGGTTCTTGCGGATTGGTAGTTGATCGTATGCAAGTGCGTGTCGCTTCCGTCAACCCTGCTAAAACTCCCGGTGTTCTTTGGGTTAACGGTGACAATGTAATGAAGGGATATTATAAAAATCAAGAAGCTACCGATGAGGTTTTTGCCGATGGGTGGATGAACACAGGGGATATTTGTATTCTTGATAATGATGGATATTTATTTATTAAAGGCCGAGACAAGAGTATGATTCTCGGTCCGAGCGGGCAAAATATATATCCTGAGGAAATTGAAAACAAACTCAACCATCTCCCATTTGTTGCTGAAAGTATTGTTGTTGATCGAGATGGCAAACTTGTCGCTCTTGTTTATCCCGATGAAGAGGCTGCTCGCAATGCTCAACTAACGAAAGAAAAAATTGATAGTCTTATGGACTACAACTTGAATACTCTCAATCGTGAGCTACCGGGATACTCAAAAGTTTCAGCAATTGAAATTCGTCAAGAACCTTTTGAGAAAACACCAAAACAGTCAATCAAACGTTATTTATATAAATAAAATGTCAAATTTTAAGCAGGATTAAATTATGGAAAAGAAACTTTATCGTTCAAACACAAATCGCTATTTGGCTGGCGTTTGTGGAGGTATAGCTCAATACTTTGGTATTTACCCCGTGATTGTTTGAATTTTATGCGTTGTCTGTGGTGTTGGTCTTTTAGCCTACTTCCTTTTCTGGGCATTCGTTCCTGAAAATCCGGATCCAACGAAATAGACTAATAACTATCGAAACAAATGAGGCTATACTCGCAGATAAGAGTTTTGCCTCCTTTGTTTATACATATAATGTTAAGGATACGTAGATCCTTTTTCCTGACTTTGACAATGCGTCACCCAAAACGCCAATAATCAGAAAAGAGTTCTGATTTTATTTTGTTCTTCGGTTAAAAAGAGAGTCTCAAAAGCGATATTTTCATCACAAGGCGATTTTATGCCTATTGTAATAATCGTTTTAGCAATGTCCAAGACTCGGTCAACACTCAGGTTGATATTTGAAGCTTTGACTAAACGCTCGAGTTCTTTGTAAACTTTAAGAGCAACGAAGCATATACAGATGTGGGCTTCGATGCGTTTTGACGTAAAATGGAACATCGGGCGCATCTCAATGTTGGTTTTGGATATTCTGAAAGCACGTTCAATTGTCCATAGTCCATGATATTGTTCCACAACTTGGCTTGCAGGCAGATCGGTGTTGGTAACATATCCTTTCAGACCGTCCCAAAGCTCGTCTTCATAGACTTTCTCGGAAGATATTTCCACTCTTACATCTTTGCTTATTGTAAGGAATTTGTTGTATCCTCTACGATTAATATTTTCTTTAACGTGAATTCGACGAAAATAATCAAAAGAGTGTCAGTTGGTTATCAACAAC
>CAYWXG010000038.1:0-25256 GCA_964462445.1 uncultured Barnesiella sp.
TTTTTTGAATCAATAGCAAAAGAGGCCGACTAACAAACTTGTTAGACAGCCTCTTTTTGATATAGATATGTGGGTTATTTTTTGACGATTCGTATTGCGAAACCGCCACCGGGTGCCAATGGCTGATTCAATTTAGTCTTAGATGTAACTTCAATTTGTCGGATTTTATAGCCGGTAGGATTGCTAAGATAATCTGCATCTTTAGCATCTTCATAGATCGTAGCTATGTATTTCTCTCCCTTAGGCAAGAATGAGAAATTAATTTTGGCTACTCGTGAATTTTCATCTGTAATACCTCCGACATACCAATCCTCGGAATTCTTATCTTTACGAGCCACGGTGATATAGTCGCCCGGTTCTGCTTCAAGATAACGAGAGTCGCTCCAATCAACAGGTACATCCTCAATAAACTTGAATGCGTCCAAATACTTTGAATAATTTCGGGGAAGGTCACATGCCATCTGCAAAGGTGACGGCATTGTTAGATATAGTGCAAGTTGCTTGGATAGCGTTGAACCGGCCTCAACATTGCCTCCTTTGCTCACATGGGTGCGATGTGGCTCAAATAGTCCGGGTGTATAATCCATCGGACCTCCCATCAATCGTGTAAATGGCAATATACAGGTATGTTCAGGAGGATTGCCTCCCATTGATTCAAATTCGCCACCACGTGCCGATTCTTGTGCTATCCAGTTCG
Source organism: uncultured Barnesiella sp. (assembly GCA_964462445.1). Lineage (GTDB taxonomy): Bacteria > Bacteroidota > Bacteroidia > Bacteroidales > Muribaculaceae > JAGBWK01. Next base: position 698 of record CAYWXG010000038.1, read on the forward strand.
GATAAGTACGGCACAATCCGGTCGGACGTACTGCCTCATGGCTATTTACCATTATGCTATATTCTGCTGCGCGTTCGGCTACATAGATATAATGATCTACCATCCATTGCGATGAATGATACTCTGAGCGAGGTATTATATCTCCAACATAGCCGGTTTTTACGGTATTATAGCCATATTTTTGCATGTACTTAAAGGCATCGTCAAGCTGTCGTTCATAATCTGCAGCATTTGCGGCTGTTTCGTGATGCATCACCAACTTGACTCCTTTCGACTCGGCATATTTGGTGAGCGCATCTATGTCAAAATCGGGGTAGGGCTTGGTGAACAAAAATTGGCGGTTTTTGTTATAACTACCCCAATCTTCCCAGCCTTCATTCCAACCTTCAACAAGAACAGCGTCGATATTATGCTCAGATGCGAAATCAATATAATGTTTCACATTTTCATTGTTGGCGGCATGACGCCCATTCGGTGTAAACTTTGAATAATCAGTAACCCCGGGCATAGCATCAAAATAATCGCTATAGGCCCATGTCCCGCCTTCGCCAAGGAACATCTCCCACCATACACCCATAAACTTTTGCGGCTTAATCCACGACGTATCCGTGAGAGCGCAGGGCTCATTCAAATTGAAAATTAACTGAGACGCAAGAATGTCGCATGCATCGTCTGATACAACAACCGTACGCCATGGTGTAGAAAATGGCATTTTCAAATATGCAGCGACCCCAAAACGGTCAGGAGTTAGATGTGTTGATAATACTCCTGTTTGTTCGTCAACATTGAGCGACATTCCGGCATAACCGCGTAGTGCAGCTTCATGAATGTTGATATACAATGGCTCTTCAGTGTCGGTCTTTATCATTAAGGGTGTCTGCACAGTCAAACTTTGGATGCGAGAACTCTCAGTGTGATTATACCCCTTTTTATTGAATGACTCTTGAAGTGACTTCAATGGCGATGTTGTATACAAATATTCATCTGTGTTATAATCGCCGGGGATACAATATAATGTCGGATTTCCCGGCAAATTAAACTCCGTGATTTCATGAATTACTCGAGTATATTTCAAATGACTCTGTTCGGGAAACTCATAACGGAAGCCGAGACCATCGTCAAACAAACGAAAACGCAATGTCATTTGATATTGTGCATCGTTCTTCGTAGCCATAGAAATTGCCATCTCGTTATAGTTGTTTCTGATTGTGGAATATTCTCCCCATACAGGGCTCCAACTTTCATCTACACTATTGCGGTCAACTCCAACAATTTCAAAGCTATTTGTTAAATCCGCATTATTGCACTCTAATCCGAGACGACTTGAGTTCAACACGGCCTTATCCTTAAATGTCAATGTATAATATGGAGTTCCATCGGTATTAACATCTACTTCAAGTTTTAAATTACCCGATGGAGATAGTAGGGTATGCCCCCCTGCCAAAAATGGCAGAAGAAGCATACCGGATAAAACCCATTGTTTAATTAACATATAAATTCAGGTTTATAGCTTATTTATAATAAATTTGATACTCATAAGCGCCAAGTTCTACAGCCACAGGAAGTGTAGCCACCGAACCGTCAATTGCATTTGTCATTGTTGACATTGCCATTTCTATAGGTGTTTTAACGGTAATGTCGGATGAAGTCGGATTGACAATTACTAACACTCTTGATGTGCCTAATGCACGTGCAAACATAACTGCCTTTCCTGCTTGGTATGTCCACAATTCACCACAACGTTGGCTTTGTGTCGCGCGATAGGCTTCCGATAATCTGGCCAATGTCGCATTCTTTTCTGCTGAGAATGTTTTGCTGCTGTAACCGAAAAAGTCGATTGTGCCGGTATAGTCGATTTCCTGAGCTGAATAAATCATAGGGGTGCCATCAAGCATCATTGCAAGTACCATTGCGGCTTCTTCTGCTTTATCGTTGCCATATAATGCTGCTACAGATTTTTCTGCGGCGGTGTCATGATTGATTGCATAACGCATCACCTTTTTGCCCTCAGGAAGTGAATTGATTTCATCTAAGCTTGTTTTGAAGAATTTCTCAGGTGAAGCTTTGCCGTTAAACAAATCAGACAATGCTGGACCAAAACTCCATCCATATTTCATGTCAAACCCAGCTGCGAAATAATTATTATCCGCTGACTCTGCAAGCATAAAGAAATCACTGCGTTTTGCGCGCAATGCATCTATTGCTTCTTTCCAAAAATCAACAGGCACTCCATCTACATTATCGCAACGATATCCATCTATGCCGGCTGCATCAATCCAATAAACCATGGCATCAATCATTGCTGCACGCATTTCTGCATTGTTGTAGTTGAGTTCTGCTACATCGGTCCAATTGGTATTGGGAGGAGATACGATATTGCCTGATGCATCTTGGGTGTACCAATCTTTATGATCGGAAATCCATTGGCAATCCCACGACGTGTGATTTGCTACCCAGTCAAAAAGCACGGTCATACCTTTGCTATGAGCTTTTTCCACGAGAGCTTTGGCATCTTCAAGTGTTCCGAATTGAGGATTTACTGCTTTGAAATTCTTAACACAATAGGGCGAGCCTATTGCATCTTGAATGCCCGGTTCGAAAATTGGCATTATCCATAGCACGTTGGCTCCGGTTGCCGCGATTCTGTCAAGGTCGGCACTAACAGCGGCTAAGCAATTAGATTGACCATAGTAGCGGGGATTCACTTCATATATGATATCCTTTGATGCATCTTTTACGGCAACCGGCTCAGTCGGGTTGGCGGGCATCTTGGCTTCGTCGTCCGAGCACCCTGTTAATAGGGTGCCGACGACTGCCATCATTGATAATAGAATATTTTGTATTTTCATCTGTTTGATGCTTTAGTTAATTATTTTGCACTACATCCGTCGGGAGTTATTGTAAGATAAATATCTCCGTAGAGCTTAATATTGAAATCACCTAATTGTGTCCCGTTGCCATTGTTGAAAATGAGATTTTCATCTTCTCCTTCTCCGGTGTGGTCCCAATATTTATAGGTTACTCCATCTATCGTTTCGGTTCCGGAAGGTGCTGCTCCGGGCCATTTTCCAAAGTATTCTTTCTCGCCCCATGCATAAAGGTACAAGCTACTCCAACCTGTTTGGTCTTCAACATATAATCTTGCACTCTTTGCAAATTCAGCGGGATCCAATTCTGTATACGATGTTGATGTTACAGAGAAATAGTAATCGCGGTCAATTACAATCGACGGTCCGTCAAATTGTGTGCCGGCAGTATCGTTAAAGATGAAATTTCTAACAGTTTCTGTAGCATCAACTTCATATACGAGGAATGTGTGCCCACCGCGTACGTAGGTTGACAATCCCTCTGATGTTACGCCGGGCCACCCACCGAATGGCTCGCTATCTCCCCATGCATATATTGCAAAAGCACTCCAACCTGTGAGGTCCTCGATATAAATCTTATGTTTTACAGTTGTAGGAACATCAGGTTCGGGAGTAGGAGTACTTCCTCCGGGAACGTAAGTTTCGGGGTCAATCTCTGTAACTACTGTTGTCAACTCAAGATATACGTCATGGTCGATTGTGTATGCGAAGTCGCTGAGCTGAGTGCCGTTATTGTTATTGAAAATGAGATTTTCATTCAATCCGGTGTTAGCTTCTCCCATGTCAAAGTATAGATAGTTGACATTGTTAATTGTAATACTTCCGGTTGCTACAACTCCGGGCCATGCTCCGTTGAGGTCGTTGACATCTCCCCACATATATAAGTGGAGTTCTTCATCAGTCCAACCGGTTTTGTTTACTACAAATACGGCATGACCATCATGCTCAATCATATCTTCATCTCCCATTTCAACAACACCATCAGCAGTGAGTTCAAGGTAATAATCTCGGTCAAGAGTAATATTATAATCGCCAAGTTGTTGACCTGCACCATTATTGTTGAAAATCAAGTTGAGATTTAATCCGGCATTAGCCTCTGTTGTATCGAAATATTTGTAGGTTTTTCCTTTAATTTCTACTTTTCCGGTCGGTAACATTCCGGGCCAAGCGCCAAATGCTTCGGCATCACCCCATGCATACATCGCCAATTCGTCATAGCCGGTGTTGTCAATGACATATATTACATAGCCGTCATGAATAATTTCATCAGGATTTTGTGGTTTATCGAAATAGCTCTTCCAACGGTCTACTGTAATGTTGGTGCGTGTTCCAACGGCAGGATTATCTGTGCGAACTACATCTTCATTAAAAAGTGTACGCTCTACGCCTTGTTCTTTATTTACAAAATAAAATCCGTCGGCGAGTGTTGTGCCGTCAACAAAGTCTGAGGGATTGAGGTAAATACCCCATTTCACATCGTTACCTTGTGCTTTCTCAAGTTGCCACATTGGATTTCCATTTGCAACTTCTTCTCCGCCATTGAATGCTCCGGCTATATAAATGATATCATCTACTGATGTGGAGCTTGGCATTATTACTTCCAAGAGTATGGCATCTGCACGAGTTTCGAACTGTGGATACTCATGGTCAAATATAATTTCCTCTTTGTCTTCACAGCCTGTCAGCGAAAACATCATTGTAAACGCAGCAATTAGTGAATATATAAACTTATTTTTCATTGCTTTTAGAATTAATAGTTAGGAACTTGAACAAGACCCGGATTAACTGTCAAAGCTGACTGAGGTATCGGGAACCACTCATATTTGCGGTCGCGTTTAACCGGTAATTCTCTGTCGGTTTCTGAAGTTCGGCCGAAGAACCACCATTGGCCTTGTGTGAATTTGTCAAAACGACGTAGGTCGGTGCGACGACGACGACTTTCGTTTAGGAATTCAATACCCCATTCGTGAAGCATCCAATCTTCATCAAATGCGGTCATACCGGGGCCTGGATTGTTGAGCGCTGTAGTATTTGAGAAATAACGTTTACGTACAGTATTGACAAGCTGTTTCGCTTCTTCCGAATTGCCTGCGCGTAAGCGACACTCTGCCAACGTGTAATAAACTTCTGCCAAACGGAATTCTACTTCATCAATGTTTGTCCAATCCACTGCTGTTGTTTCAGGTAAAATAGGATATTTAACCAAGCGATAGCCTGATGTTGTTTCACCCCATCGAGGTGACATTACAGTCTCAAGCTGACGCCCTAGATTTAAGAATGTGCCAAGTTGGTCTACATATACCAACTGTTGTCCCTGTCGGTCTGCATCAGCTTCAACGGGCTCGCCTGTGAGATAGTTGTACTGTGCTCCCATTACAAACCAACCATTCCATGTGCCGGTAGCTTCATCATATTTAAATGGAGCTTTACGGCAGTCGCCGTCAGTCATACGATCATATACTCCACCAAGTTTGTCTCCGTAATCGGTAATGAAACTGCGAGGATTGTCGGTGCCTCCTTCTGGAAGAACATTACCTGAATTATCCTTCGAAGGCGCTACAATTACGCAGTTCCATCCGGATTGTGGCAATGTGCTACCAAAAATTTCATTATAGTTGTAGGGGAGCATCGGTGTGTTGCGGTTATTATTGGTCTTTTTGCCATTTTCTTGTGCAAATGCAAATACCAATTCCGGGCATGAATTATTATTTTCAGAGAAGATGTCGCGATAGTCATCGGCAAGTGCATATGAACCATACTGCCCGGCAATGATTTCTTCGCAAAGTGTTGCACATTCTGTGTAGTGTGCTGTTCCTGTAAACAATTCACTATTTAGCAACAGACGCATCTTCAACATTCGGTTTGCGGCTTGATTTAAGCGCGTTTTTGTATTACCCGAACCATCTTCAATAAGCATATGTTGATAGCTTTCGTCGAGCTCTGTCGAAATGAAATCATAAATAAGTTGACAGCCCTCATTGAAATCGGTAGATACTGAGCCGGGAACGGTAGATGATACCGACACATTCAATGGTAGTGAACCTCCCCACAACTCAAAATTATTGTAGTAGGCCCATGCTCGCATCGTTCTTACTTCTGCTATATATTGGTCCTTTTTCTCTTGAGTTATTTTCAATGTGCCGGGGTCAATTCCTTCAAGGTCGGAAAGTAGTGTGTTGCAAAGACCGATTGTAGTCCAAGCTCCTTCCCATGCCGAACGAATAATTTTTGATTCGGAGTTCCATGTATGAGTTGACAATACATATTTTTCTGCCTCGTCATAGCCCCATTGACCACCATTCCAAACGCGCCATGCTATTTGGTCGGCAGAAAACTCATTAAGATACCAGAAATACTCCAAAAACGATGATGCTGCTGCACTATATATTGATGCAATGGCCCCTTGGACACTTGCCTCATCTTGATAATAGATAGATGCATCAATGCGGTCAAACACCTTCTCCTCAAGATCTGTACAGCTTACTGCTGCCATTGATAGGAGCCCTCCCGCTATTGTGCCGAAAATATATTTTTTCATTATTGTATCTAATTTAAAGTGAATAAATAGATTAGCGGAATCTAAGTGTTACGCCCAATGCCAACTGCATTGCCGAGGGATATGCACTCGATACATCTATACCCGGAGTTATACCGGTTGATGTCACGTTAGATGGGTCGGTCCCTGAATAAGAGGTAAGTGTAAATAGATTCTTTGCTGCTAAATAAATTCTGAGATTGTCGATGTTTTTGCTTTTCAAAGGTACGGTATAGCCGAGTGTGACATTCTCTAACTTGAAGTAGTCTCCATTTTCAAGGAAATAAGAAGAGATAACACCTCCTCCGGTTACTACATCGCGGTCTTCGAGATATGCAGAGCGAAGCACGTTGTCAGAGCCTGAGCCGCTTAGTCCCATGCCATATTTTCTCATATTAAATATCTTAAATCCGAAAGCTCCATTAAACATAAGATTCAAATCCCAGTTTTTGTAGCGTATGGTATTGTTCCATGTCAAGAAGTGTGACGGCGCTCCGTTGCCTATATAACGCTTGTCGTTGGCATTTGCCGAGCTCGCATATACTTTTTCACCATTGGCATCATATACAAGCATATTACCGGCATCATCGTGCCCTGCATATTCATAGCCCCAGATTTGACCAACTTTCCCTCCTTCTTCAACGCGGAAGAAATATTCGCTTGTTCCTACACCGGGCTTTTGATAGAGCTCGAGGTATGAAGCTTTGTAAACATCACTTGAAAGTTTTGTCAATTTTGTTGTACCATAGGCATAGTTGATGCCGGTTGACCATGTCACAGGTTGATCCACAATTACATCTCCATTTATAGCCAATTCAACTCCGGTATTTTTGGTCGTACCAACGTTTACAAGAATAGTATTGTAGACGTATGGTGGTTGTGGCGCAGTGTAGTTGTAAAGCAAGTCTTGTGAACGACGATCGAAGTACTCGATTGAACCATGCAGACGATTCCAGAACATAAAGTCTACACCGATGTTTGCACTTGTTGATTTTTCCCAGCCGAGGTCCGGGTTAGCATTACTTGAAGGCGCATAGCCATTTATCCATGTCCCATCGATATTATACATGCCGTTGGGAGTATAAGTTGAAATTGATCTATATGCATCAAAGTCGCTTCGTCCGGTCACACCATATGAGAATCTTGGTTTCAAACTTTGAATAACGTTGCTATATTCTTCCATAAACGGAGTTTTTGCCATTTCCCATGCGATTGATGCTGAAGGGAAATATCCCCACTTATGATTTGCTCCGAATTTAGTTGAACCTTCATAACGCAATGATGCCGATGCTATCAACATAGATCGCCAATTATAATTGACGCGTCCGAAGAAACCTACGAGTGTTGATTCTGATTTTCCGGCATACATTGTTGCTTTGCCATCTGCAAGATATGAACCGGAACCGATGCCATGCCACAACGCATTGTCAAATGTGAAATTGTTGTTTTGCATGTACATTTGTTCCCAATTTGTACGTTCGTAAGAGTAACCTACCATTAATTTAAAATCATGGTCACCTTTATTAAAGAAATAATTGCCAATCCATTCTACTGAGTTTGTCCACCATTTTTGATATTGGATTGAAGCTCGACCATCATATTCATTCCAGAACGACTCACTTGATGTAGTGGGTGTGTAGAAATCGCTCTTTAAATCATTATATTGATATGAGTAAGTCACCGTAGTACTCAATGAATGATTTTCGTTCTTCCAAATATTATATTTGGCTTCTGCTGTGCCGAGAATATATGTACGATTTCCTTGACTTGTGTTTTGCAAAAGATTACCTACCGGGTTTGCAATATTTGTTGGTGATGTCGGTTGATAGAATGACCCATCTTCATTATATATAGGTAGAGTTGGGTTCATACCTAAGGCAGTGTCAAATAGACCGTCATCGCCCCAATTTTCTTTTACTTTACGCGCATTAACTGTTGCACTTAATTGCAAACGCTTGTCGAGGAACTGTTGTTGGATTGATGCACGACCACCAAATTCCTCACGACCGCTTACGATATCCAATCCATTAGCTTTTTTATAGTTGACAGATGCACTATAATAGCCACCTTCTGTCGAACCATCTATTGAGATGTATTGGTTGGTGTCGTAGGCCACATTTCGTGTGATTTCTTCATACCAATCTGTTGAATATCCATAGTCATTACCACGGCGAGAACGGCGCCATTCGTCGGGCGATAATACTTCGGGACGGTCTTTCTCAAAAGCGAGCGAGATATAGCTGTCGTATGTAACTGTTGCTTTGCCGGTATTACCCGAACCTCGTTTGGTAGTTACAAGGATTACACCATTTGCACCGCGTGTACCATAGATTGCTGCTGATGCCGCATCTTTCAATACCGTCATTGATTCGATATCTTGAGGCGCAAGTGTGCGAATATCTCCACCGGCCACACCATCAATAACAATCAATGGACTATTTGAGGCTGACAATGAAGTCGCACCACGTACCTGTAGGGCTGATGAGCTGTTAGGATTGGCGGCGGCGGTTGTTGATACATTAAGTCCCGCTACCTTTCCTGTAAGCATTTCCATCGGGTTATTCATACCTCCTTGTGCAAAATCAGCCTTATCGACCTGCACAATTGAACTTGAAAGTTCTTTACGGCTTAATGACCCATAACCCACAACAACAACTTCGTCAAGAAGTTTATTGTCTTCGAGCATTGTAACATTGATTTCACTGCGTCCTGCAACTTTTTCTTCTACGGCTTGATAACCGATATAAGTAAAAGTGAGAATCGCTTCGGGTGACACGTTGCTTAATGTGTAATTCCCGTCGAAGTCGGTTGAAACACCATTAGTGGTGCCTTTAACTAACACTGATGCCCCGATAAGTGGCTCCCCTGTTTCATCTGTGACAACCCCATGTACTTGTTGTTGGGCTGACATACTGAATGAAACAGTTAGAATTCCAATTACCGCCATTAGACATCGTAACAGAGCTTGTTTGAAATGTTGTTTCATGGCTTGGTTTAATAAATTAGAAATAAAGTTGTTTAATTCATTTTCACAAATATCTAAAATAAAATTAATATTTAAAATAAACTCAAGTAAAAATCTAAGTTTTTTTAAATTTAAAATGTTGATATATAGGTGTGATGGCTGTTTTTGAGCGCATAAAAATCTAAATAATATGAAGCAATCCAACTCGAAAATTAGTTATATTTTTTAATTATTTTGCCATTTTTGATAATGTAGTAATAGTAAATAATAGTTCACGAAATACAGCCCGTTTAGTCGTTACTAAATGGACTATACTTCGTGAAATGTGTTATGGTTAATACTGTGGCGGGTATATTATATTGAAGAGATTTTCATAATCTCTTTTTCAAAATCGCCCTTTAATGCTGAGCGATTTTTTACCTTAGAGCGATAGGTATAAATTGTAGTTATTGAACATCTCAAGAAATTAGCAATCTTGTTGCTGTCGTTAACCCCAAGGCGGATAAGTGCAAAAATTCTTAACTCGGTATTTAGCTTTTCTTCTCCTCGTATCTCAATCTTCCCTCCTTCGAGAAGCATCTTGTTTATTCTTTCAATGAAATCCGGAAAAATATTCAGAAATGCGGAGTCAAAAGCACTATAAAATTCGTCTAATGTGTCATTGATAATTTTCTTTGACTTTAACGAGTGATGTAGTTCCTCTATTTTTCCTGATGCAGCTTGTTGATAAAGCATTTTTCTATATTGCTCAAGTGTAGAAATATACTTCGAGCAAAGCATAAGAAAGCGACCCAGATACTCTTCTTTTATATAGTTTACCTCACTTAATTCCCGATTCGTAATTTCAAACGCCCTATTTGCCTCCGTTAGTTCTTTATTCAGTTCTTGCAACTCATCTTTCGAATCTGATATAATTCGTCGACTTGCTTTGACTATCTTAAGTTGTCGTATAATATAGCATATTGACACAATAAGACCAACGGCAAGCGATGCTATTATTATGAAAAATTGTGACAGTTGGCGATTTGCTTCCTCTTGTGTCGCTTGAAACGAACGTGATATAATGGGAAGCATTAATGCCGACTGATTTTTTCTCATTCGTGCAGTGTAATAATTTGCATCATCAATACTCTTTTGGATATATTTATTGGCTCGCTCAAGTTCTCCTTCGTTAAATACAGCCTCTGCCAACGCACGTATCGCCATGTTCTCTTTAATAACTCCTTCTATGTCAGATATGGCTGATTGGGCATAATAATAAATTGTCTCATGTTGGTTATTCAACCGAAGATAACCGAAGGCGAGGATTGATGCTAATATTGAATATTCTCTTGTCCCTCGCTTATATTCGGGCAAATGAGATTTTAATAACCGGATTCCTTCATTGTATTTCTTATCGTCCATTAGCCGACTACCCATTATTGAAATTGCATTAAACGATGTGGGCTCAACCATACTTAGTACGGAATCTTTATACATATTGGCTAAAGCTCGATATTCTATTGAATATTCATTGTTTGCGCCTTCATATTCTATCAAGAATTGGTATAAACTATTATAGCTGTTAAAGTATTGAATTTTGCTTTGTTTGTCTAATTTCTCCGGCTCGATTTTGTCCAAAATTTTCATTGCCTCATAAAATAATCCGGCTTTGGATATTACTTGAGCTTTCGATATAAGAGTAGATAAAACTAAGTCCTCACGACCGATATATTTTGCAACTTCAAGATTGTTTTCAAGATAATGCAGTGCAGAGTCACAAACAAAAGAGTAATATTCATTATATAGAGCTTGATTGATATCATATCGCTCTTTACTATATGGCTCGGTACCCTTTAATATAAGTTTAAGGGCATCGATATTGTTGAGCTTTGTTTGCTCATACTCCGATGATTTTGCTAATGCATCATCGACCGAAGCGAGTATTTGCTCGGTTGTTGCGTTGCTCGGAGAAGCCAATATTGTATTTATTCCCCATAAAATCATCAATGCCAAGTGGCATAATCTGCTCAATTCTTTTTTATACATATTTTGGTATTAGAAGTATTATTAATTACTCTAATCCGAGTGTTGATTTTCTCTAACACTCAGATTAGATTAATAGAGTAGTACCATAGTTTAGAATGTGGCGCGTATCATAGCTGCAATTCGATTGTTGTGAATGGATTCTCCGGCATACGTATGCTTAATTCCATAATTATATTCAATTCCGAAATTGATATAAGTGCCGGCTTTCCATATCAAATTGACTGCGCCATATTGTTCGTATTTCATGTGGTCGGTATATTCAACCGTTCCACTTGAATATGGGTCAATGTAGTTGCGCATATACCCGTACATGACAGTAGAAAATAATTTAGGCGTATAATTATATTGTATTGCCCATAGCCCGCCCCATGATGTCGAGCGTTCCAATTGTCCCGGATTTGTCGCCGATGGAACCAAGTCAAGATGAAACTCATCATTATTCTTCATATAGCTCGCTATACCTTGTCCGGCTTGTGTCATAAAATAACCGATAAAGTTACCGCATTTGATATTCGACGTCAACTTTAATCCGTAGCCAAGTTCTGTGCGATTCTTGTTCGCTACTATATCGCGGTATGTCATTGTGCGTAGCACTCCGGATAATCTTACGTGTCCGTCGTTGCCCCATGAATACTGAACATACATCGGAATATCCGGCACTCGTTGATTCACTTCACATTCAGCAACGTCCTCAACTCCTATAGGCTTATATCCGCAGTAACTGATATCGGGCAATTCTAAGCCCAATCCTAATCTTACATGAGGTGACACATAGCGCTGGTAGCCGATTATCATATTTGAATGTGCACCCGACGCGCCCGGACCATTCCCATCCACAAGATATGCATCGGCTGCATTGTCATCATAAACACTCGATGTGTAACCCACTGTCAAGTTGTTGAACTTCAAGTATGCGTGGTCGCATGTGATACGGTAATCGTTACCTACTCCACCTCCAAAACCCAATGCGACGAAGGCTCCGATGCGATACTTCTGGCTATTAGGTAATGCTACAAAGTTAAAACTTACAGTACTCGATTTCATTGACATTTGCCATAATGCGCCATCTCCGGGTGCTGCCGTTGAAAAATCACTTACTTTAAAATCTGTTTCATTGCAATACGGATTTCCGAAATCGTATGATGATACTGCTTTAACAGTTGCTCCTACACTAAAATAATAACGTCGATCCTTATCTACGATAGCAAAGTGAGGTGTAGAAAAATCCGGGTCAACGGGAGTATTATCCATAAGGATGTCGTACGGATTGTCAACGCTATCGGTTAGAGCATCTTGTGCTCCGACGATAAACTCAAGTGTGTTGCTTTTTGACGACGTAGGATGTCGTTGCGCTTCAATTGTTGTAGTGGCCGTTAGTGTTACAATTACTCCAATTGCTAATCTCAAGGAAATGCAAAATTTGTTCATAAATAGCTTAATGTGATGAATATCAAAAAAAATGTGGCGTCGCAATCCTGCGATGCCACAAAGATATATATTTTTTTTAGTTTGGAATAAATTTATTCATTTCTTAAGTCATTTTTGTATTTTTATTCCACTATTAATGAAAATTTAACGTATAAACAAATTTAGATACTTAAATAATGTATTAAGCTGGTATTACTCAACCAACTCGAAAGCGGCAAAAGCATTTCACCCCGGACGTGGAGTGTATCGCAGTGCATACAAAAACGCTCGGCGCCTCGCTGCAACGGAAAGCAATATTGCGTATCGAACGGCTGACTACGAGCGTTGGCAACAATTAGACTTTGTTGTAGGTATTCGCGTGGTGTTGAGCAATAATCACACGCTCAACGGAGAGCCATTCTCCGATATTTGCGACCGATTGAGCGCACCGCTCGGCAGTAAAGCGACAAAAGGTCGTGGGTGCTACCCAAAGGATTTCAAGTTCACGGGTTGGCACCCATTGTGTCGTTGCCACACGGAAACAATCCTCAAAACGATTGACGAAATGAGGGCTGACGAAGCTCGTATACTCGCAGGCGAACCGGTCAGCACTCAAAGCGAAAACACCGTTGATGACGTGCCACAAGAATTCAAAGATTGGGTGGAAGAAAATGAAGAACGCATCGAACGGGCAAAATCATTGCCATACTTTATCCGGGATAATTTTAGTGAAGGAAATATTGGTATGGGTTTAAAATCCCAATCTATTGCTCAATTGCCAAAAACAAATGCATTTGCAAAAGCAACTTCTATGGAAGAAGTTGTTGAGCGACTGAAAAGGTTGGGCATTAAAGATATTGAGTTGGGAGCTGATTTAACACTTGCGGAGGCTAATATTGCATTGGAAGCTGTAGAAGAAGAAGGAAAAAATAGAGCACTTGAACTTAATAAATTTGGGATAGCATCTAACTTGCATAGACGAGCAGATTTAAGAGCCGTACAAAAACAAGAAGTTGGAGGTTTTTATAATTCTGAAAAGAAAATATTATATATAGATGCAAATATTTTTAGACAGTCAATTTATCGCAATCCTAAATCTTGGGAAGAAAGAATTGACGAATTAGAAATTAAAATAGTTAAAGCAAAAGAAGATATTGCTAAATATGAGGGCTATTTAGGTAAAAATAAGAAATTTGACAAAGAATTAAAGGGATATATCTCAAATGCAAAACAACAGATATTAGGGTTTGAAAAGCAAATTTATCAATACAACGAGTATAAGAAGCAAGGAATAACTCCGTTTACTAAGCTCGTTGCAGAACAATTTGAAGCCATAGAATTGCAAGCAAAAGCTCAAATACATCACGAATTTGGGCATTATGTCGATGATATATTAGGCAGACCAAGTTCTAATATCAAAGGCGTCCATCAAAGTATTAGTGAATATGGTAATAAATATGCTAACGAGGGATTTGCCGAATGGTATACTCATTACAGAATGAAAGGAGCTAAAGGACTCCCGGAAGACTTAAAACTTCTGTTTAAGAATTATGATAATGAAATGCCCGTCATTTCGCACAGTGTCATTACACCATTAACAAAAGCTCAAAAACAAAGGAGAACTGAGATTCGACAAATCGCAAAAACGACTATCGCAAACAAACCTATAATGATCCCTACTCTAAATAAAACTGCAACAATTTCAAACGAAAAAATAAAAGAATGGTTAAATCAACCACACAAATATATTGTTGAAAAAAATGAGTCATTGTTAAGTTTAGAGAATTTAATTAACAACGGAGAATATATTGATTCTGGCGTTGACAAACATGACCCCACTGTTAGTGCTCATTTAATACAAGTCGCAATTGCTAACGAAAATTCGTGGATTGTTATCCGCGAATTAAACGATGGGACGCTTCGTATTCATAGCGTCTCTGATAATCACTCAATCATTAACAATTTGATAAGGAAGAAACCGTAAATCAGCCAGCGTCTCCCGGAACTACAATCCGGGACTCTCAACTAATTTGCGGTTTCAATATACAAATTTAGTTCAACATATTGATTTTTGCAAATATGAGAACAAAATTATACAAAATTATTCAAAATAGGTTCTGTCGATTATAACACATGGTGTGACTAAATCAGTTTGCAAGCACGGAAGACGTTCTACTTTGTAGTCCGAGCACCAATCATCTTTGGCGCGTTCTTTCGCTATTTCAAGATAATTCAAACTCATATTAATTATTGGTTTTTGTAAGTCATATTTATATTTTTTTGCACGCCACGAATAAGGCTATAATTGCCACAGTGACACTGATTACAGATAGGATTGCCGTTATCATTGCCCAATTGATAGGGTTTCGCAAATGAGGGTTGAGCGCGAGATAAGATTTGCCATAATCCGACAATCTCACCGCTTCGAGTTCGTGCCCTGTTGCCCACATCACATCAACAAGTCCTTTGCGTTCAAGGCTATCAACGCAGGCTGCGAATGTGCTTAATGGGTAAGTTGGTGGGCATTGCTCATAACACTCAACCAAACGCAACACTTGCTTTTCCTCTTTTGTCAGTTTTATTCGTTCCATTGTTTTTGCAAATATACGATTAAGCGAGCAAGAAATATCAAGCTTGCTTGAATATTTTTTACCGCGAGCGTTAGTATATTGGAGATAAATCTCAACTATAAATAAATTTTTCAAATTAAGAACAACGGGGTGGGGTAATTCCACCCCGGTCGTTGGTTGTCAATATTATTTCGCTTGCTTGTGTGGTTTGTTGTACAAACGTTCTTTGCGCACGAAACACAATTTGCCGTAGAATGGGCGGTCAAAATCAATCTTCGACTCCCACAAACTCCGTAAGCTGATGCCTGTTTGCACCGGAGTGAACACCTCAAATATTGCAGCGATTGAGGAGAAGAAGAAGTCGTAACGAGCGTCACCCTCAATAGGTGGCTCACGAAATTGCAAATGGTAAATGTGATTAGCCATAATAGATATTTAAGCGTTAAGTGTTACAATCCAAATTGTTCGTCTAAGAATGATACCATAGCTTTGTTTTGTATAAAATAATTTAAAAATACGATAAGTTTATAAAATAAATATATTATATTTGCAGAGCCAAAAAGGGATTTGATTTAGAACTTTTAGTAGATAAATTAGTGCAAATTGTTAATAATCAAAATAGTATGCTAAGAGGTGTCACTGTGATGTCTATGTTTTTTATGACTGCAATAACTATGTCTGCTCAAGAGCAGGGGCAAGATTCGACATCAATGACCAAAGAGTTAAATGAAATTGTTATTTCAGCCCCGACTAATGTTGTTTTAGGGAATAAATCAATATTCTTTCCTCCAAAAGAGCTAAAAAATGCCACAAATAGCTGTGTGCAGCTTTTATCCGGACTTCAAATCCCGGAATTGATTGTCAACCCTGCATCGGGTTCGGTATCTCTATCGGGGGATAATATTTTATCAATACGAATTAATGGTAGAGAAGTGTCAGAATCTGAACGGGCTTCAATATCATCTAAGGATATTTCCAAAATTGAATACATCTCAAATCCGGGAGTAAGATATGGAGATGTTGATGCAGTTTTAAATGTTATTGTAAAACGACGCGACGAGGGGTATGGAGTGATGCTCAATCTTCTGCAATCGCCCAATAGAGGGTGGGGAAATTATACCGCGGCTATTAAATATAATATAGGTAAAAGCGAGTGGACTTTGGATTATACTTCAAATCCGATGTGGAATATGGATTGCTATCGCGACAATTCGGAGTACATAAATTTACCCGATGGGACATATATCTCTCGTGTTGAAGATGGGAATAAAGTGCCTAATAGAATGGTGACTCACCATGCATCGCTTCAGTATTCTTATGCCGAGAGCAATCGCTTATTGCTAAATATTCAGGCTCGTTTGTTGCGCAAAAATGATAAAAACATATCTGAAGGTGATATAACAACTAAAATTGGAGATTACACAACAACAGAATTCGAACATGAATCCTCGCGAATTAAATCTTGGCAAGGCGATTTGGATATATATTTTTATTATAAAATTAACAATCGTAACAAATTATACTTCAACGTTGTGCCAACAATTATCGATGGTATTAGCAACCGTTCATATCAAACGTCGGAATCAATGATAGCTTCCGACATTGATAATCGTGGATTTCATCTTCTTGCAGAAGGAATTTGGGAGGGGCGTATTAGCAATGGTTCGTTGTCGGCAGGATTTAGATCTAAAAATAGTTGGGACAAAGCTATCTATCCATTGACCGAGAATACAATACGTGAAAAGGCTATCAATAACTATTTGTTCGCTGAATGGACTCAATCTCTTGATGCCCTTCAATATTCAGTCGGTATGGGCGCAACATTGTATACAATAAACTCCCCGATTAATTATTCTTCGGCATTTATTAACCCACGTCTTTCCGCCAGATATTCCCCTTTCGATAGAAGCGGATTCTCGTTATCATTAAACACTATTACCGTCACTCCTTCAATCAATCAGTTGAATCCGAGTTTACAGCAGGTTGATATGTATCAGTGGGCAGTGGGTAATATAAATCTCCGACCTTATCAACGTTATGAACAACAATTAGGCTTTGATGGTACGTTTAATGATATTTTCGTAAAAGGAAATATTACTAACCGATATTGTCATAATCCTATTATGGACGTGAAAGGATACAACGACGGGACTATCATTAATTCTTTTAAAAATGCCGGTTATAACAACGATTTTGAAGTCAGTGCTATGCTTCGACTTCCTCTTTTCATTAAACAATTGACCCTTTCGGTTGATGGAGGATGGCATTATACTATTAGTAAAGGTTATAACTATCGACATACATATTCTCAGCCCTTTATTAATGCGCAATTAATGTACTTGAACGGATCTTGGTGGGTGATGTTAAAATACAATAGTACATACAACAACCTATGGGGCGAAATGATTAGCTCTGCTAATCAAAATTTATTAAATATAGGTTTCGGATACACATATCGCAAAGCAACATTTATGGCGGGTATTGTCAACCCTTTTGGCAACGTTGAATTGCGAACTGAAAATCTTAATGCTATAGCCGGCTATAACCGCATCTATCAAGCATCAGGCTCCAACCAACTCGTTTGGGTGGGGGTAACATTAAATTTTCATCAAGGAAAGAAAAGAGCTAAAATGCAAAAGAAATTAGACAACACAATAATTTATGAATCAATTAACAATACAATGAAATGAAAAAATCAATCTTATTTTTAGCAATTTCAGCTGTGGCATTGACTGCTTCAGCCGATGACTCATGTTCTTCATGTTCAGTTAATTTCGAGGAATTACCTTATGCCGAAGGAACTCTCTATCTCTCTATTAGTGAAGGCGAAAACAATATATTGCTTAAGGCCGTTGAGATAGAAGCTGATTCAGTCTCAATCCCGACATGTTTTTGTCAGCACATTGGGGAGACATTGGCGGTAAATGCCTTTTTGGATTTAAATGGTAACCGACAACTGGATTTTGACAACTATGGTCGCCCCACAGAGCCTTGCCTTCGTGACCAACTAACCCCAACAGAAGGAACTAAAAACTACTCATTCAATTTAGTCGAATATTAATTATTTTTCAACTATTTTTGTAACTTTGCATCCAATGAAGCCCGAAGAGAGTTTAGATATTATCAGTAGAATGGTTTCGGATACTCGGCGAAGCGTATTGCAACAAGCATATATCCCGTTTTTGATTTGGGGAATAACAACTGTTGTGGTTAGTCTATTGGTTTATTTTCTTGTTAGATTTACCGGAGATTATCGTTGTTTCTATTGTTGGTATTTAATTCTTCTCGTGGGGCTGCCATTGGTGAAGATTTTAAGCCCTCGAACAAAATTAGTGCGAACCGGGATTTCATCATCTTTACGTAGTATTTGGCTTATGATGTCTGTACTACTTATATGCTTTTCCGTGTCTTCTTTTTTTGTGGAGTTTAACATATTGTTCTTCATCTCGTTGCTGCTATCAATGGGCTCATATATTTCGGGAGCAATAATATCTTATCCTTTTCTGAAGTATAGCTCTATACCGGGATTCATTGCGGCTGCATTAATGTTGGTTATTTCCGGATTAAACCAGATTCCGTTGTTTGCAGCGACCATTGCAGTAATGATGATTGTTCCCGGATTTAAAATGAAACAGGACCTTAAAAACTTAAATTAAAACCACCTATGATAGAACTAAATCCTATAATTCATTCACAATTACGATTGTCCATTCTCTCGATTTTAATGAGTGTTGAAGAGTCCGACTTTATGTATCTTAAGCAAAAGACGGATGCGACAATGGGCAATCTTAGTGTACAGATTACAAAATTAGAGGAAGTTGGATATATTGAGGTCGAAAAAACGTTCCAAGGTAAAAGACCAAAAACAATCTGTCGTATGACAGAAGTCGGCAAAGATGCATTTATTGAATATGTCAGTGCCTTGAAAGCATATATAGCTCCGGCGATTATTCAATCTGATATAGACACAAATAAAAAGCCCTTCAGCGACGAATGTGCTGAAGGACAAAATCTTGCAACTTGTTAATTGAAGTCTATATCACATCTTTAGAGTAGTGCAATATCAAAAACTTCACTCACAGTTTCTACGTAGTGGAATGTCAAGCCGTCGCGATATTTTGATGCGATATCTTCCACATCTTTACGATTTTGACTTGATACCACGATGTCGGTAATTCCGGCTCGTTTGGCTGCCAATATCTTTTCTTTAATACCTCCTACCGGAAGCACTTTGCCACGAAGGGTAATTTCTCCCGTCATTGCCAAGCGTTCTTTTACTTTCCGACCGGTAAATGCCGAGGCTATCGATGTTGCCATCGTTATTCCTGCCGACGGGCCATCCTTAGGAATTGCGCCTTCCGGAACATGAATATGCAAATCGCATTTTTCAAAACGTTCAAATTCAATCCCAAGTGCATCGGCATGTGATTTTACGTATTGCAACGCTATCATAGCCGATTCTTTCATCACATCTCCCAAATTGCCCGTTAGTGTTAATTTCTCCCCCTTCCCGGTGCTTAGTGATGTTTCAATAAATAGAATTTCTCCACCAACTGCTGTCCATGCCAAGCCGGTCACAACTCCCGGGAATGAATTCCCTTCGTATCTATCTTTGCTGTATTTGATAACACCGAGATATTCGTTGATATCAGAAGCTTCAATCGGCATTTTTACTGACTTATTGCCAACGGTACGATACACAACTTTACGCGCAATCGATGCCAAGGCTTTTTCCAGTTGTCTGACTCCGCTTTCTGCCGTATAGCTCTCTACTATAAGTGTCAATGCATCATCATTGATTTGCAATTCCTCATCTTTTAGGTAATACTCCTTGCGCAGGCGAGGAAGTAGATAGTCGCGCGCAATAGCAATTTTTTCTTCAAGAATGTATCCCGACAAATCAATAATCTCCATACGGTCGATAAGCGGGCGTTGCACTGTCTCAAGTGTGTTTGCTGTTGCGATAAACAACACTTTCGACAAATCAAAGTCTACATCTATATAATTATCGTGGAAACGATAATTTTGTTCAGGGTCGAGTACTTCAAGCAATGCTGCCGCCGGGTCTCCCTTATAGTCACTTCCTATCTTATCTATTTCATCGAGCATTAGCACCGGATTAGAACTGCCGGCACGGCGTATTGCTTCGATAATACGTCCCGGCATGGCGCCGATATATGTGCGACGATGTCCTCGTATTTCTGCTTCATCGTGCAATCCTCCAAGCGATATGCGTTGAAATTTGCGCCCGAGTGCATCGGCAATTGATTGTCCCAATGAAGTCTTCCCAACTCCGGGAGGTCCGACAAGGCAAAGTATTGGAGACTTACCATCGGGGTTGTGCATCAATACGGCTATTTGCTCAAGAATACGTTGTTTCACCTTCTCCAAACCGTAGTGGCATGCGTTGAGTTCCTCCTCCGCTTTACCGAAATCTTGATTTAACTCACTATAGATACCCCATGGGAGTTCGAGGAATGTTTCCAAATAGGCATATTGTACATTATAATCCGGTGATTGAGGATTTAATCGTTGGAGTTTGTCAAGCTCCTTATTAAAATGAGTAGATGCCTTCTCCGGCATTGTCAATTTCGCGGCCTTTTCGCGGAAATTATCAGCATCATTATCATCA
The DNA here is from genome assembly GCA_964462445.1 of uncultured Barnesiella sp. Taxonomy (GTDB): domain Bacteria; phylum Bacteroidota; class Bacteroidia; order Bacteroidales; family Muribaculaceae; genus JAGBWK01. The sequence goes on from CAYWXG010000038.1 coordinate 21,702, forward strand.
CCATTGAGTTCGCGATCAATAGCCTCCATTTGGCGTTGGAGGAACACACGTCGTTGCTGGTCGTCAAATGATTCGCGCGCACGTTGATGCACCGACTTGGCGATATTCATCATCTCTTCGTGCTTGACAAGCTCATTGAAAAGAGATTGTGCACGCTCCTTTATACGATACATCGCCAATAGTGACATTTTCACTTTTATGTCGATAGGAACGTGTGTCGCTGTCATATTTATGAGGTCCTCACGTGCAACGTTATCGTTCGATAAATTAAATAGCACATCGACCTCTCCGGGATTGTCGGAATTAACCGAAGCTAATTTTGCTGCTGTTGTTTTTATCTCATCGCAAAGAGCAGAATATTCCTTATCGGAATCCTTCGGTGTAACCTCATTAATCAACTTAATCTGTGCGCTGAGTGGAACTTCAGGCATTAGTAACCCAAGCCCCTTCCCGGTTATTTTAAATTTAGTTGTACCGCGCACTATCGCCGTACTTGTATTATCGGGAAGTTGTATCACCTGTACTACTTCTCCAACCACTCCATAGTGAAATAGCGAATTAAGCGACGGCTCATCTTCCGATGCGTCGAGTTGACACACAATGCCAATTGGAATATTTCGTTTTTTTGCCAATTCCGCTGTGCGTAACGATGTCTCTCGGCCCAGTCGGATTGGTATTGTTACATTAGGGAATAGTACTACATTACGAGTCGGGAGTATAGGCATATCAAGTGTATCGATATCCAAAACTCGTTGTGATGACTCTCCCAAATCTATGTGCCCGATTGAAACAATTTGTGCTTGTTCGTTATTATTGCTGAATCTCATTAAATCGTAAGTTGATATTGTAGAAAACAAAATTGGAGTATTCTCTGCCAAAAAATCATTAAAATTGACATATTATGCTCTTTTTCTTATTATGCAAAATTCGTGCCAAAGTCGCATCTTGATTTATTGACCAACTATTTCTTTGTGAATATAAACAATAAAAACAATTAATAAATATTAATATGAACATTTAATCTCAAATTAGTCTATTCCCACTGCCAACCCTACACAGATGATTGTAGGGTAGTTGTGCGATTTTTATGTTTTCAAACATGTTTTGCGCGTTTTGTTTTTTGAAAAATAATTACTACTTTGCGGTCAATTATTTTTCAACCTTGAAAAACTAATATTTTTATTTAAAAAGTCTAATCCATTTAAAAACTTCTAATAACATGAAGGTCTATCAATCTAACGAAATCAAAAACATAGCCTTGCTTGGTAGCAAAGGCTCGGGTAAGACCACACTTGCTGAAGCTATGCTTTACGAGTGTGGAGTTATAAAACGTCGCGGTACTATTGATGCCAAAAATACCGTTAGTGACTATTTCCCTGTTGAAAAAGAGTATGGTTACTCTGTTTTTTCAACAGTTTTTTATGCCGAATTCCTTGGTAAAAAACTTAATGTAATCGACTGCCCCGGAGCTGACGACTTCGTAGGGAATGCTATTACAGCTCTTAATATGACCGATACAGGAGTTATCCTTATCGACTCTGAATACGGTGTAGAAGTCGGTACTCAAAATATTTTCCGTACTACTGCATCTCTTAAAAAACCGGTTATTTTTGCGCTCAACCAACTCGACGGCGAAAAAGCCGACTACGACAACGTAATTGAGCAAATGCGCGAAATCTTCGGACCGAAAGTTACTCCGATTCAATATCCTCTCGCTTGTGGTCCCGGCTTTAACGCTATGATCGACGTGCTTTTGATGAAAAAATATTCATGGGGCCCCGACGGTGGTGTTCCCACTATTGAAGAAATTCCCGAATCGGAAATAGAACGCGCTCAAGAACTCCATCAGCAACTCGTTGAAGCAGCTGCCGAAAACGACGAAACTCTCATGGAGAAATTCTTCGACCAAGGACACCTTACTGAAGATGAAATGCGCGAAGGTATTCGCAAAGGCCTTATCGACCGCTCGATCTTCCCAGTATTCTGCGTTAGCGCACTTAAAGATATGGGTGTTCGCCGCATGATGGAATTCCTTGGCAACGTAGTTCCTTTCGTTAACGACATGCCCGCGCCCGTTGATACTCAAGGCAACGAAATTAAGCCCGACTCTGACGGTCCGCTTTCTATTTTCATGTTCAAAACAACTGTTGAGCCCCACATCGGCGAAGTTCAGTACTTCAAAGTTATGTCAGGTACACTCACTGCTGGCGCCGACCTCGACAATGTCACCCGTGGCACAAAAGAACGTATCGCCCAAATGTACTGCGTTTGTGGTCAAATCAAAACTCAAGTTGACAAACTTTGCGCCGGCGATATAGGAGCAACAGTTAAACTTAAAGACGTGCGCACAGGCAACACTCTTAACGAAAAAGGTTGCGAAATCGCATTCGACTTCATCAAATATCCTGCACCTAAATATCAACGCGCTATCCGTCCCGTGACTGAAAGCGACGCTGAAAAACTTAGTGCTATCCTCAACCGCATGCACGAAGAGGACCCGACTTGGGAAATCGAACAATCTAAAGAACTCAAGCAGACTATTCTTTCAGGTCAAGGTGAATTCCACCTCCGCACACTCAAATGGCGTGTTGAAAACAACGATAAATTGCCAATCGTATTCGAAGAACCCAAAATCCCATATCGCGAAACAATCACCAAAGCATCGCGTGCCGACTATCGCCACAAAAAGCAATCGGGTGGTGCAGGCCAATTCGGTGAAGTTCACTTGATTATCGAACCCTACGTTGAAGGAGCTGCAGTTCCCGATACATATAAATTCGGCAACCAAGAATTCAAGATGAGTGTTCGCGATACTCAAGAAATTCCTCTTAGCTGGGGCGGTAAACTTGTGGTTCATAACTGTATCGTGGGTGGTGCTATTGACGCTCGCTTCATCCCCGCTATCGTTAAAGGTTTGATGGATCGCATGGAACAAGGTCCTTTGACCGGTTCTTACGCTCGCGACGTTCGCGTTTGCATCTACGATGGTAAAATGCACCCGGTTGACTCAAATGAAATCTCATTCCGTTTGGCAGGACGTAATGCATTCTCTGAAGCATTCCGCAACGCAAACCCCAAAGTTCTCGAACCTATCTACGATGTGGAAGTGATGGTTCCATCTGATGTAATGGGCGACGTTATGTCCGACCTTCAAGGACGTCGTGCTATCATCATGGGTATGTCAAGCGAAAACGGTTTCGAAAAACTTTTGGCGAAAGTTCCTTTGAAAGAAATGTCGAGCTATTCAACAGCATTGAGCTCAATCACCGGTGGTCGCTCTTCATTCTCAATGAAATTTGCATCCTACGAACTTGTGCCCGGCGACGTTCAAGAAAAACTCCTCAAAGAATACGCCGAACAAAACACCGAAGAATAACGAATTCTGTTGTAGCACAACAAACATTTATTTTCCATTTTTGAGAATACACTGATAAAAGAGGCTGTCTAACAAGTTTGTTAGTCGGCCTCTCTCTAACGCCGTACAGGTGGCTGATGTGCTTGAATGGATTCTTGAACAGGTGGGAGAAGCCGAAGTGTGGCAAACTTCTTTCTCCA
>CAYWXG010000039.1:0-25175 GCA_964462445.1 uncultured Barnesiella sp.
TTTAGTTTTCAACTTCCTTTTTTATTTTTTTCAAAATTATTTAGGACAATATTGCAAGTAGATAATAATTGTGGGTGGAGATTTTGTGTGGTGTCTAATTTTTCTTAACTTTGTGAGAATTTGGGGCAATATGTTTTGCTAATTGTATATTGCTATTACTGAGATAGGATTTGAATGAAAGAAAATTTCTTTAAAATATTGAGCATGGTTGCGGTGGTGATGCTGCTGGCAGCGTGTGCGTCGATAGGTCGTCCGGAGGGAGGAGCTCGCGATGAGTTGCCTCCGGTGTTTGTTCGTTCAAATCCCGAAAAGGGTTCGCTAAATTTTACCGGCAACAAAGTGTCGATCTATTTTGATGAGAATGTCAAGATGGAGGATGTTGTCAATAAGGTAGTTGTATCACCGGTGCAGAAGCAACCGCCATCGATTTCAGCCAACGGGAAGCATTTGTCGGTGGAATTTCGCGACACTTTGCTACCGAATGCTACATATACGATAGATTTTTCCGATGCGATACGCGATTTGAATGAGGGAAATATCCTTGACGGGTTTGCATTTGATTTCTCGACGGGAGATACTCGCGATAGTCTTGCTATCTCCGGGATGCTCTTTGAAGCACGCAATCTTGAGCCGGCGCAAGGGGTGATAGTAGGAGTATATTCCAATCTGTCGGATACAGCAATCACGACCTTGCCTTTTGAGCGCATAGCTAAGACCAATCAATATGGTCAGTTTGTGATACAGAACCTTGCTCCGGGTACATACAATGTGTATGCTGTCAACGATTTAAACCGAGATTACCATTGGGACCGCTCGGAAGATGTGGCATTTTTGGGGAGAACGGTAGAGCCTAAAGTAGAGGGGATAACAGTAACCGATACGTTGCGAGCATCGAATGGCATGGATTCAATCGTGATGCGTGCAGGGCATAGATATTTGCCAAACGATTTGTTGATGACATGGTTCAATGAAAATTACAAGTCGCAGTATCTGAAGAATAATTCGCGAATAGACTCAACGCGAGTTGCAATAGAATTTGGGGCACCGGTTGACACTATGCCCGTGCTGACGTTGCTCAACACACCAATGGCCGGTCGTCGTCTCGATGAGATTTCGCGAGTAGACCATTCAACATTGTGCGATTCTATAACATATTGGATAACAGAGAAATCGGTAATATCAATCGATACATTGTTGGTAGAGGCGCGTTATCTGCGAACTGATACCCTTGATAATCTGTCGTGGACAACGGATACGTTGCGGTTGTTGAATCGTGAGCGTTCGGCGTTCAAAAAAATATTAGAAAAGCGCGATAAGGAGCGCGAGAAGATACGAAAGAAATTACAGGAAGATGGTAGGGACACAGTGTTTGTAGATGAACCGGTGTATATGACCTTTGAACCGGGGACTCGCGGGAATCAAGAACTCAATCTTCCTTTATATTTTACTGCATCACAGCCGATAGATACTATATATGCCGATAAGATACATTTTGAGATGCGCGTCGACACGGTGTGGCGAGATTTGGGTCGCCAAAATATAGTACGCGATTCGCTCAATCGTCAATTGAGGTTTACGTTGCATCATGAATGGGCTGAAGGACAACGCTACAAGTTGACAATAGATTCAGCGGCAATAGTCGGGATATATGGGAATGTAGTAAAACCGACAACCGCGGAGTTTACCGTGAAAAAGCTTGAGGAATATTCGACGTTGCGGTTCAATCTGATTGGAATTCCGGCCGGAGAGGAAATGATAGTGGAATTGCTAAGTAGTCAAGATAAACCTGTTGCGACATCGAAGGTGGTAGATGGAACGGCAGAGTTTACGTTTGTCAGCCCCAATACATATTATGTTCGCGCTTATGTGGATAGTAATAAGAATGGGAAATGGGACACCGGCTCGATAAGTGAGCAGCGCCAACCGGAAGATGTGTATTACTATCCCAAGAAATTGGCGGTTAAGAAGAATTGGGAAATAGAGCAATCGTGGGATATAAATCAGCTACCGGTAGAGTTGCAGAAGCCTAATCAGATAAAGAAAAATAAGCCTAAGAATCGCGAACGGAACATGATGAACAACGAGAATGGCGAAGAGGAGGAAGAAGATGAATATGAATATTTCGGAGGTGGTAGCATCGGCGGAGGTTCCGGTCGTGGCTCGTCGTCGAGAGGAAATGGCAATATGTTGCCATCGGAAAATTTAAAGTCGGTTGGAAATCTCCGATAGAGATAGTTGTCTAAGAATATAAACAACACAATAATAAATGACAGTATCTACACCATTGACCAAGGAGCTGGTAGGGAATCCAACCTATTGTCGGCTTGATATCCGAATAGGGACGAGGTCGCTCGACGTGATGGTATATAATCCGTTGGAGGATAATTCATTGTTGTTGCGTCATGTTGAATTATCGTCGGATTCGGCAGAAGGATTGAAGCAGATAGAAACATTTATATATGATAATCCGCTGCTACTTAGTGAATTTAAAGTGGCTACGGCATTGGTAGAGAGCCGAAAATTTTTGGTAGTTCCTACGGCACTAAGCGAAAGTTGCGATTCTATTAAATTACTTCAAGAAGCAGATAGAGATACAGATGCTCGTGCAGTGGTGATAGAGGATAAACTTGACGAATTTGAGGCACGAATATTGACCCCGGTAGAAGCCTCGACAATAAACTTTCTGCGACGAACATTCCCAAATATAAGATTGCATAACACCCTCTATCCATTTACGCGGTATTGTCATGCAAATTTGACAAAGGGAAATACGTCGAAAGCGTTTGTTGATATTCGGGAAAAGTCGCTCGATATTGTGGTAATGAGCTCAAATACGTTGGAGCTGGTAAATCGCTTTGAATATCGAGAGATAAGTGACGCGGTGTTTTATATACTTAAATGCACCGAAAATGAAGAAATCTCGGAGATATTAATCGGAGGCAATCGGGAACAGCGAGATTTGTTGATGCCTCAATTACGCAAATTTCGACCGTATGTAATGCCGATGATATTCCCGTCGGCAATGTTTAAAGCCGGAGCGGAATCGATGAAAGCACCATTTGACTTGATAATTCTACCTTTATGCGAATAATCAGAGGAAAATATGGCCGTCGCAGATTTGATGTGCCAAGTAATATATCGGCACGTCCGACTACGGATTTTGCGCGAGAAAATATTTTTAACGTGATTGAAAATATGGTAGATTTTGAAGAATCGCCAACCGCACTCGATTTATTTGCGGGAACGGGGGCAATCACATTTGAGTTTCTATCTCGCGGATGCAAATCGGTAACGTCAGTAGAGAAAGCCTCAACGCAATATAATTTTATTCGCAAAGTAGCGAGTCAATTAGGCGAGGAAAATCTGACGTTGTTGCGATGTGATGCCCTTCGTTTTATTGGAGCAGCGTCGCAAAGCTATGATATTATATTTGCCGACCCTCCATATGATATGCCTGAATTTGGAGAAATCCCGGGAGCGATATTATCGTCGAAACTTGTCAAAGAGGGCACCTTGTTTATAATCGAACATTCGAAGCGATATGATTTTTCGTCGTTGCCAGGATTTTTGGAGCATCGAGTGTATGGGTCGGTAAATTTTTCTATATTTCGAGTTGAGAGAAGCGCAAATGAAGAAGGGGAATAAAATTTTGCGCTATCGAAAAAAATAGTTAAGTTTGTGAAATCTAAAGGTCTTATCGCTAAGAATTGAGTACTTACAAGTTACAACAATAAAAAATACCTTGATATGCTGAACATAATAAAGAACGATCCGTGGTTGGAACCATTTGCAGCAGCGATAGAAGGTCGCCATAATGATGCCGTAAAAAAAGAGAAAGAGCTAATCAAAGGGAATAAAAACCTATCAGGATTTGCCAATGCGCATAATTATTTCGGTTTGCACCGAGATGAAGCCGGTTGGGTGTTCCGAGAATGGGCGCCCAATGCCACTGCAATCACTTTGATAGGTGATTTTTCAGATTGGCAGGAGTTGCCCAAATATGCTCTCAGTCGCTTGGATAATGGCGTGTGGGAGCTACGATTGGGACCTCGCGGCATGAAGCATGGGCAGTTGTACAAGATGAAGGTGTATTGGGATGGAGGCGAAGGAGAACGCATTCCGGCCTATGCTACCCGAGTAGTTCAAGATGAGCAGAGTCACATATTCTCGGCTCAAGTGTGGGCTCCGAAGAAGAGCTATGCTTGGAAGGTAGAAAGTTTTGTTCCGGAGGTGCGCCCATTGCTGATATATGAGTGCCATATAGGGATGTCGCAGCAACGCGAGGGAGTAGGAACATATGTAGAATTCCGCGACAATGTGTTGCCGCGTATTCACAAAGATGGATATAATGCAATCCAGATAATGGCAATCCAAGAGCATCCTTATTATGGCTCGTTTGGATATCATGTGTCGAGTTTCTTTGCGCCGTCGAGTCGTTTTGGCACTCCGGAGGAGCTAAAGAGCTTGATAGATAAGGCACATGAATTGGGAATCGCCGTAATCATGGATATAGTTCATTCTCATGCAGTAAAGAATGAGAATGAAGGATTGGGCCGCTTGGACGGGTCGTACAATCAATATTTCTATGGCGACCATCGACGCGAACATCCGGCGTGGGATTCATTGTGTTTTGACTATGGGAAGAATGAAGTGCTTCATTTCCTATTGTCGAATTGCAAATATTGGTTGGAAGAGTTTAAATTTGACGGTTTCCGCTTTGACGGAGTAACGTCGATGCTATATTATGACCATGGATTGGGTCAGGCATACGGGTCGTATGGCGATTATTATAATGGTGCACAAGATGTCAATGCCATCACCTATCTGACACTTGCCAATAAGTTGATACATGCCGTTAATCCGCATGCAATCACTATCGCAGAAGAGATGAGTGGAATGCCCGGATTGGCATTGAAATTTAAAGATGGCGGTATCGGTTTTGACTATCGAATGGCAATGGGTATCCCCGACTATTGGATAAAGACCTTGAAGGAGAAAAAAGATGAGGATTGGCATCCGACGTCGATATTCTGGGAGTTGACCAATCGCCGAAGCGATGAGAAGACGATATCGTATGTAGAGAGCCACGACCAAGCGCTCGTTGGGGATAAGACGGTTATATTCAGATTGATAGATGACCAGATGTATTGGCACATGATGGTTGATGACGATAATATGACTGTAGCCCGCGGTATGGCACTACACAAGATGATACGCTTGGTTACATTAGCCACAATTAATGGAGGATATTTGAATTTCATGGGCAATGAGTTCGGACATCCGGAGTGGATTGACTTCCCCCGCGAAGGTAATGGCTGGAGCTACAAATATGCCCGTCGTCAATGGGATTTGGTGGATCGCGAAGATTTGAAGTATAAATATTTGAATGCGTTTGACACGGCAATTGTGGAATTAGTGAGCGGTGTTATCAATTTCCAATCTCTCAGTATTGAAAAATTGTGGGAGAAAGATGATGACCAAGTGCTTGCGTTCCGTCGCGGCGATTTAGTGTTTGTGTTCAATTTCAATCCGTTTAAATCGTTTACCGACTATGGTGTACTTGCCCCGTCGGGAAAATATAAGGTGGTTTTGACCAGCGATGATAAGGCGTTCGGCGGATATGGAAATGTAGACAAAACGGTGGAGCATCTGACACAATATGATGAATTGTATGCTCCGACCGGGAAGCAGTGGCTCAAGATGTATCTACCGGCCCGCTCGGCAATGGTTTTGCGTCTTGATCGTACACCCGTCAAACGCTCGGCAAAAAAGAAATAATGACTCGCAGTGGCAGGAATTAAAAGTTTGATAAAGGATACCGCCATATATGGTGTTAGCAGCATCGTAGGGCGGTTTCTTAATTGGTGCTTGGTGCCGATGTATACTTATATGTTCCCTACGGAACAGTATGGCATCGTAACCAATATCTATGCCTATGTAGCGTTGGTCCTTATCATATTGCTTTATGGAATGGAGACGGGCTTTTTCCGTTTTGCCAACCATGAGCGGTGGAAAAATCCGATGCAGGTTTACTCAACAACATTAATCTCGGTAGGGACTTCGTCGTTAATGTTTGTTGTTCTGGCGTGTCTGTTCTCGTCGGATATAGCCGGAGCGTTGAATTGCGGAGAGCATCCGTCGTATATATGGATGATGGCTGTAGCTGTGGGTATTGATGCCTTTTCGTCGTTGCCGTTTTCGTATTTGCGATATAAGAAACGTCCGGTAAGGTTTGCGACGCTAAAGTTTGCCAATATCGGGTTGAACATAGGATTGAATTTGTTCTTTCTTGTGTTGTGCCCGTGGATATGGAAGCAAGCTCCGGATTTGATAAGTTGGTTCTACGACCCCGGATTTGGAATAGGATACATCTTCTTGGCAAATATGATATCGTCGATGGTGGTGATGTTGTTGCTACTGCCGGAGTTGCGTGTGTCGTACACTTTTAATTTCCAATTGTGGCGCGAGATGTTGCGCTATAGCTATCCGTTGTTGATACTCGGAGTGGCAGGTATAATGAATCAAACGATTGACAAGATATTATTGCCGTTTTTGATAGATGACCCCGTTGAGGCATCGCAACAGCTTGGAATCTATGGTGCGAACTATAAGATAGCCATTGTTATGGTGATGTTCATTCAGGCGTTTCGTTTTGCCTATGAGCCATTTATTTTTGACAAAAATAAGGAGGCAGGAGGTGATAAGAGTCAGGCATATTCCGATGCGATGAAATTTTTCGTTATTTTCGGATTGTTTATCTTCCTTGGGGTGATGTTCTTCCTCGACCTGCTCAAGTATTTTATTTCTCCACGCTATTTTGAGGGGTTGCAAGTAGTGCCGATAGTGATGGCAGCGGAATTTTTCTTTGGAATATTCTTCAATCTGTCGTTGTGGTATAAGCTTACGGATAGGACGATATGGGGGACGTGGTTCTCCCTCGGAGGGCTGGCCATAACGTTGATAATCAATGTGGTGTTTGTGCCACGATATGGATATGTGGCATGCGCATGGGGCGCATTGTGTTGCTACGGAGCAATGATGGTCGCATCTTATTTAATCGGGCAGAAGAAGTATCCAATTAATTATCATTTGCCGCGATTGATGTTGTATATATTGAGTGCCGGCGCTCTTTATGGAGTAGCAGTGCTGTTGACTACCGATTCACATATCGTTAATTTCGGGTTGCGAGGAGTGCTGTTGCTTGCGTATGGCGCGTTGATATGGAAGAAAGAGAAGCCTCTGTCGCGAGTAGTCGCTAAAAGATAATTCGGAAAAGGGGATGGAAAAGAAGCGGATAGTATTAGTGAGTCATAATGACCGGCGAGGAGGGGCTGCAATAGTCACGTATCGATTGATGAAGACGTTGCAAAGTCTTGGACACGAGGCTGATATGTTGGTATTTGAAAAGACCGTCGAAGACCCGCATGTACATCTGCTTGGGAGTGGAACGGCCCGAAAATATCGATTCCTGAAAGAGCGGTTAGGGATATTTTGTCGCAATGGGTTTAGCCGCCGCCGGCTATTTAAGGTGTCGACCGGAACGACCGGAATGGATATTGCAAATCATCCGTTGGTGGCGCGAGCCGATGCGATTTTTCTGAATTGGATAAATCAGGCGACAGTGTCGCTGAGTGAGATAGCGCGTCTCGGCAAGTTGGGCAAGCGGATAGTTTGGACGATGCACGATATGTGGAACATGACCGGAATCTGCCATCATGCATATTCGTGTTGTAACTATCAAGAGGAATGTGGTAATTGCCGGTATTTAGGAGGAATGTCGGGGTCGAGGGACCTTTCGCATAAAATTTGGAGTAAGAAGGAGGACCTCTATGGGCAGACTGATATACGGTTTGTCGCAGTCAGCAATTGGGTAAAGGAGTGTGCGCAAAAGAGTTCGTTGTTGCGCGACAAGGAAGTGGAGGTGATTCATAATGCCTTCCCGTCGGAACTGTTTCCGATAGAATCGAATCGACCGCTTGCTGAAAAGTTTGGGGGTGGAAAATATAAGCGAGTTATCGCCTTTGGGGCGGCAAAACTTGATGACCCTGTTAAGGGGATTTCATATGCAGTCGAGGCGCTTAATCATTTGCATGACGAAGGCTCGGAAGAGATTAATGGGGCAGTGGCGGTGTTTTTCGGTCAGATGGTAGACTCTAATCTTTTTAGTGAGTTGCGTTTTCCGCACATTGCGTGTGGAACAATAACGAGTCAGGAAGAATTGCATAATTTATTGGTGCATAGTGACGTGATATTGTCAACGTCGATGTATGAAACACTTGGAGGAACGTTGATAGAGGGGATGTCGTCGGGTGCCTTTCCGGTGTCGTTTGGCGAGGGAGGTCAGGTAGATATAATCGACCATAAGGAAACCGGTTATATTGCAGAATATTGCAACTCGCGCGATGTCGCTGAAGGTATAAAGTGGGCGTTGCGAGCGGGTATAGACCGCCGTCGGCAGCATGCAGTGGTGTCGGAGCGTTTCGATGCAGTGGCGATAGCGAAGAGATATCTGGAACTGGTATAGTGGGGCGTTGTGAGGGGCCCGTCCCTCACTCCATCGGCTGGCGCGGTATATTGAGGGCTGGTAAGCCCTCATTCCATAGGCTGACGCAGTGGGTTTCCCGTCTTTGCTGACGATTTTGGTTGGGATGGCTTCCTCTCCGGTGGTTTGAAAACCACCGGTTATTACGCTAACGCATCCCGTGCTCCGCGCGACGTGAGGGGTGGGAGTGGCTCACACCATAGGGCTGGCGCGGTGGAACGATGTGGGTGGGAGATGTGAGGGCGCGGAGGCCCTCATTCCATAGGGCTGGCGCAGTGGGTTTCCCGTCTTTGCTGACGATTTTGGTTGGGATGGCTTCCTCCGTACGATTTTTATGGTGGATTTGCTGTCCGAGGGTATCGCTACGCTCAACCCCCGGTTATTTATTCGCTACGCTTTCCCGTGCTTCACACGCGCTCCTCTCTATCCGGCAGTAAAAAACGGTTATTGACTCGGTCAAGCCTCGTCGAGCTAAAGGTTGACTCGGACGATGTGAGGGGTGGGAGAGGCTCACACCATAGGGCTGGTGCGGTATATTGAGGGCTGGTAAGCCCTCATTCCATAGGCTGTGGAGGATAAGAGAAAAGAGCTTATTGATAAATCGTATAAGACGTATAGGTCAAATGAGATTTATGTTTGAGTTTTAAAGGGTATCGCGTCTTTGTGAACGATGTGAGGGTGTGGGGCGAATTTCGCTACATAGGGTAGACTATGAGGTAATTTGTTGCTATTGTGAGATTTAAGCATCTTTATATATGATTGGGCGGGTTTTTAAGTATTATTTTGTGGATTTAACATTGAAAGTAGTGTTTTTTTGTGTAAATTTGCAAGATACAGCAATCAAAACCAATAGACCGATACCTATGCCATTTGTAAAATGTCCCGAATGTGGTAAACTGAACTCAGTAAAGCTCAAGACTTGTCCGAAGTGTGAAACATCAATGGAGATGAATCACGTAGCATCCCAAACACCGCCCCCGGTGAGTGCGTGGGAGCATCCAGTAGAACAGCAACCGGAGCAAGCTCCGGCAAGTAGTTGGGGTCAGGTGTCACAACCGGAGCTTCCTCAGGTTCCGCCAAGCGTGTGGGGTCAAGGTGCGCAGCCGCAGCAAACGACGGCACCGGCAAGTGGTTGGGGTCAACAACCACCGGCTAATCCTTGGGGTCAGCCTGCGCAACAGCCTGCATCGCAAGGTGGGTTTGGGCAGCAACAGCCGAGTGTGTGGGGCGGTCAACCGAAACCATCGGTTGCGACAGGAATGATTGTTTGTCCGGTTTGTCAAAATCAGATGCCGGCGGATGCATTGATTTGTGGCAAATGTGGCAATCCACTTCCTAAGCAGGGACCATCAATCCCTACACGTAAAAATCCCTATCAGGGTTAAAAGATGGAGGTGGTAGGAATACGCATAAGTTGATTTCAAAATATAAGAGACGCTTAATCCGGAAATAACGCAATGAATTTTACACCAATAGCTCGTCCATATTTCAAGTCGATAGATAAGCGCATGCTTAATGCGTCGGCTGACTTAGAGCGCACGCAACGCCGTGTGTTGTTGGATTTGTTGCGATATGGAAAGTGTACGCAGTGGGGTCGCGAGCATGGATATGCATCGATAAGTAGTCCCGAAGATTATGCCGAACGAGTGGCGGTAGGGGATTATGAGGCGTTTCGGCCCTATGTGATGCGAATGTTGGCCGGGGAGTCGGATTTGCTATGCCCCGGGAGGACCCGAAGGTATGCGCAGTCGTCGGGCACATCGGGTGGTAAAAGTAAATATATCCCGTTGCCGGCACGTTCACTAAAACGATGTCACTATGCCGGAAGCACGGCAGTGGTTGCACGATATTTGATGAATTATCCCGATAGCAAGGCGTTTTCGGGTAGTAGTTTGATTCTTGGGGGCAGTTATGCCAATGAGTTGACATTGCCTACGGGGTTTAAAGTGGGAGATTTGTCGGCGTCGCTGATAGATTGCATAAATCCGATAGTCAATCTGTTTCGCAAACCCGGAAAGAAGTTGGCACTGATGAGTGATTGGAGCGAGAAGTTGCCTCGCTTAGTTGAAGCGACTCGCAAGGCAAATATCGTGACGTTGTCGGGAGTGCCGTCGTGGTTCTTAGCTGTGTTGCGCGGAGTGATGGAGGCCGAGGGTGCAAAGGAATTGCATGAAGTGTGGCCCAACTTGGAGGTGTTCTTCCATGGTGGAATCTCGTTTGCTCCGTATCGTAATTTATATGATGCAATAATAGATTCACGGAAGATGCGTTATATGGAGACTTATAATGCGTCGGAAGGATTTTTTGCGTTGCAATCGGACCCCGCAGATGACGGGATGATGTTGCTGGCCGATGTCGATGTGTATTATGAATTTGTGCCATTGCAAGAAGTTGAGCGCGAATGTCCGCGAGCAATACCGTCGTGGGAAGTAGTGAAGGGAGATACGTATGCTTTGGTAATCAGTTCGAGCAACGGGTTGTGGCGCTATATGATAGGAGATACGGTAAAGGTAGTGTCGACCGAACCGCTAAAAATCAAGATAGTGGGGCGGACCGGCGCATATATCAATACGTTTGGTGAGGAGTTGATGGTGTGTGATGCGGAAGCGGCTATGGCTCGAACCTGTAAGGAAACCGGCGCGTCGGTGACGGATTATACGGCAGCACCGGTCTATACGACCGACAAAATGAAGGGGCATCATCAATGGGCGATAGCATTTGATAGAGCACCGAATGATATAGAGGTTTTTGCACAAGTGCTGGATAGAGAGTTGTGCAATGAGAATTCGGATTATCAAGCCAAGCGAACGGGAGATATTTTTTTGGCGCCTCTAAGAGTCGACTCGGTGTCGCAAACGGCATTTGATAAGTTTTTGCTATCAACAGGTAAGTTGGGCGGGCAGCGAAAGATACCGCGATTGCGCAACGACCGCAAAATAATAGAGCAGATTATAAATTTTGATAAAATCCAATAATAGAAATATCATGAATGCGTTAAAATCACTTCGCAAAATTGTAGCGGCAATAGGGTTGTTGTCATTTGTATCCCTACAAGCAGAGGAGGCAAAATATATATTTTATTTTATCGGCGATGGTATGGGCCCAGGTCAAGTGATAATGACCGAGACGTATAAGCATAAGGCGCTTGGGGAATCGGAATCGTTGCATATGTTGCAGATGCCGGTACATTCATTTGTTACGACATATTCGGCATCGTCGCCTGTTACCGATTCAGCGGCAGCAGGTACAGCATTGTCGACCGGTTCGAAGACAAAGAATGGGATGCTCGGAATGGATGCAGATACGGTAGCAGTGACCTCAGTAGCGAAGTATTTGCATGATAACGGATATGGTGTTGCGATAATGACCAATGTAGCGGCAGATGACGCAACGCCGGGAGCATTTTATGCACATGTGGCAAATCGCGGAGAATATTATAAGATAGGCTGTCAGGCAGCAGATTCGGAGTATGAATTGATAGCAGGGTCGTCGTTGCGCGGGATGAAAAAAGGGGGCAAATCGACCGGTTTGGCAGAATATATAGAGTCGCAAGGAGTTCAAATTGCGACATCGGCAGAAGAGGTGGCAGAATCAGATAATCGTCGTATTATACTTCTTCCCAAGACTTCGATATGGGAGTCGAATATGGGCTTTAACATAGATAAAATAGAGGGCGCGATGAGTGTGTCAGATTTAACAACCACAGCAATCAATCACTTAATGCGTCATACGCCGGAAAAATTTTTCATGATGGTGGAAGGTGGCAATATCGACCATGCCGGGCATGGAAATGATGGCGGCACCGTAGTTAAGGAGGTCTGTGCCTTTGATAAGGCTATAGGCAAGGCACTTGAATTTTACGCCGCACATCCCGATGAAACATTGATTGTTGTTACCGCCGACCATGAAACCGGAGGGTTGAGCGTAGGAAATCAGTATGTGGGCTATAATGCGTATCCGGAATATTTTGTACCACAGTCAATGTCGAAAGATATATTCTCACATTATTGTGATAAACTTGCGAAGGGAACAGAAAAGCCGAGATGGGAGGATATGAAGCAATATTTGACTGATAATTTCGGATTTTTCACGACAGTTCCCGTGAGCGATAAGGAGGAGGAATATCTTGAAGCGGCATTTACTTCAATATTCTTGAAAGGAGAGGATAATAGACAGACAACACTCTATTCAAATTTCAATTCATTCCCTGTTGAGGTGTTTAAGATGTTGAATAATAAGGCCGGAGCGGGCTGGACCACAGGCGGACATTCGGGCAATTTTGTGCCGTTGTTTGCAATAGGAGTTGGGTCGGAGTTGTTTATGGGTCAAAATGATAATACACAAGTGGCAGGCAAGATACTCAAGGCCGCCGGTGTGGAAGCAAAATAAAAATAAGCAAAGTAGAATAGCGACAATAAAGAGATTACAAAAAGGATAAACAGATATGAAATTAAAACAAAGAATTTTCTTTGCCGTAGTTGCACTATTGATGTCAATCGGAGTGCGAGGTCAACAACAAGAATACATTGACTTGGATTTGAATCTGATAAAGGTCAATGTCAGCATGAATCCGGAGCATTATAGGGAGCTAATGGAGCGCTATTTGGCAGCAGATACAACGTTGCGAATAGATGAGATGGCGACAGTGTATTATGGATATGCAGCAACAATGGACTATGCCCCCGATTTGACATATCCGGAAATAGATGCAGCAGTAGAAGCAGAGGATTATGCAACGGCATATAATCTTAGTGTTGAAAAGGTTAAGGAGTCGCCGGTGTCACTAAGATTGCTGACTAATATAGTGACTTATGTGTCGCATATAGAATTGAAAGGACGGATAGAAGAGTTTATGAATTTGCGTACACGCTTGTCGATGCTTATCGGAACAATCTTGTCGACAGGAACAGGAATCGTATCGTCGAGTCCTATCCAAGTTATTTCGGAAGATGATATGATGGTGTTGCTAAAAGATTTCTTTGAAGTGGATAAGATAGTAGATCGCACGAAGATAGGAAATGTAGATGCCGTTAAGATAATTTTCTCGACAAGTGCTCGTGAGCATATTCTTTATTTTGATAAATCACTACAAGATCAATATATACAATAGCGAGAAAATTAAAATCGCCGAAATATAAATCTCCATGAGTTCTCCCGACAATAACATACCTAAATGGACCGAGATAGAGCTACTTCCGGAATGGGATGAGCCTTTTTATGATGTCTATACCGCGAAAAAGTTTGGCAAGTGGTTGATGCTAAAGACGTTGAAGCCACAGTATCGTGAAGATGACACTTACAAGGCGATGATAGAGAAGGAGTTTGATGTGAGGTATAATCTGGCGCATCCTAATATAGTCATGATAAATGATTTTGAGGAGGTTCCGGGGATAGGTATGTGTATCATCACGGATGATGTGTATGGTGATTCATTGCGCAAGTTGCTTGATTCGGGCAAAGTAGATGAGACGATATTGAAAAAGGTATGTACGTCGTTGGTGGATGCGTTGGAGTATATCCAAACGAACCATATCGTGCATCATAGCATTCGTCCGGAGACTATAATTTTCACGGAGAATGTAGGGAATTTGAAATTGATAGATGTAGGCTTTGACCAATATGATCATTTGACACATGATGATACGTCGCGCGACATTTATGATTTCGGAGTGGTGCTAAATGAGGTTTTGTCGCATCTTCCGGAGAAGAATCCACAGTTGCAGCGAGTAGCGTCGCGTTGTGTCAATCCCAATCCACGTAGTCGCTATCACGATATTCAAGATCTTAAAATGGCGTTAACTAATAGGTCGAATCAGCGTCTTTACTTTATAATTATCACATTTTTAATAGTAATGATAGCCCTTCTGGGGTGGTTGGTAGCCAATCCACGATATTAGGAAGGGAGGAAAGAAACAAATTATATTATGTCAATAGAAATAAGGGCAATAGCGCCGGTCAAGAAGGAACTCACGAAGTATGTGAAATTCGGTATAGAACATTACAAGGGGAATGATTGTTATGTTCCGCCGTTGGTAATGGATGATGTCAATACACTACGCCCGGATAAGAACCCGGCATTTGAATTCTGTGAAGCTCAATCGTTTGTGGCATATCGCGACAATAAGATGGTAGGGTGTATCACTGCAATTATCAATAAGCAAGTCAATGAGAAGTCGGGCGAGAATACGTTGCGCTTCGGATTCATGGAGTTTATTGATGATAATGAAGTAGTAGATGCGTTGTTTGGCGCTGCCATAGCGTGGGGCAAGGAGCGAGGAATGACTAAGATGGTGGGTCCAATGGGCTTTTCAGACCTTGATAAAGAGGGGATGTTGATAGAAGGTTTTGATCGTTTAGGCACGATGGCTACAATCTACAATTATCCCTACTATCCCCAACATATGGAGCGCATGGGCTTCGAAAAAGATGTAGATTGGGTAGAGTACCTCATAAAAATCCCAGATGGAGTTCCCGAAAAGCATCAGCGAATAGCGGAAATAGTAAAGCGCAAGTACAATCTTAAAAGTGTGAAGTTTAAGTCGCGCAAGAAGATAAAGGATGATTATGGTCAAGCGCTGTTTGAGCTAATAAATGAGACATATAGCGATTTATATGGATATTCGCCGTTGACACCGCGTCAGATTAACCATTATATAGATTTATATCTCGGGATATTGCGTTTGGATGATATCTCAGTGATAGTTGATGCGGAAGATAAATTGGTGGCAGTAGGAATATCTATGGCAAGTTTCTCTAACGCATTGCGTAAGAGTCGCGGTAAGATGTTCCCATTTGGCTGGTGGCATTTGTTGAAGCCATTGCGAGGCAAAGTAGATACTGTGGATTTGTTGTTGATAGCAGTGAAACCGGAGTATCAGAGCAAGGGAGTTGTGGCACTTATATTTTCAGATTTAATTCCCAATTATATAAAGACCGGATATCGTCAGGCAGAAAGTAATGTGGAATTGGAGGGAAATGAGAGCGTTCAGAAGCAATGGGAATATTTTGAGCGTGAGCAACATAAGCGTCGCCGCGCATATAAAAAGGAAATATAAAAAGATAGCTCAGATAAATGAAGCGAACCCCAAAGTTAGGATAAGAAACTTTGGGGTTTTGTTTTATACTGTCCAATCCGGGGGGATCCCCAGTTATTTAAGTCGCTACGCTTTCCCGTGCTTCGCACGATGTGAGGGTCGGGAGACCCTTACTCCATAGGGCCGGGGCTGTGGGCAATTCGCGAAAAAGAGGTGGGACAAAAAAAGAGCTATCTTCCGATAGCTCTTTTTGTATTTTAAGCAACTCTTCGGAGGAAGAGTTACAGAAGTCAATCCAAAGATTAACCGTTAACTTGTTTCATGTAAGCGATGAGGTCGAGAACTTTGTTAGAGTAACCGATTTCGTTGTCGTACCAAGAAACAACTTTAACGAAAGTGGGAGTCAATTGGATACCAGCCTTAGCATCGAAGATAGAAGTAAGGGGGCAACCGAGGAAGTCAGAAGAAACGACAGCATCTTCAGTGTAACCGAGGATACCTTTGAGTTCGCCTTCAGAAGCTTCTTTCATAGCAGCGCAGATTTCATCGTAAGTAGCTGCTTTAGCGAGGTTAACAGTAAGGTCAACAACAGAAACGTCGAGAGTGGGGACACGCATAGCCATACCGGTAAGTTTGCCGTTGAGTTCGGGGATAACTTTACCTACAGCTTTAGCAGCACCAGTAGAAGAGGGGATGATGTTGCCAGAAGCAGCACGACCACCACGCCAGTCTTTCATAGAAGGACCGTCAACAGTTTTTTGAGTAGCAGTAGCAGAGTGAACAGTAGTCATAAGACCGTCAACTACGCCAAATTTGTCGTTGAGAACTTTAGTGATGGGAGCCAAACAGTTGGTAGTACAAGAAGCGTTAGAAACGAATTGAGTGCCTTTTACGTAAGTTTTGTGGTTAACACCGCAAACGAACATGGGAGTGTCGTCTTTAGAAGGAGCCGACATAACAACATATTTAGCACCAGCTTCGATGTGAGCTTGAGCTTTTTCTTTAGTAAGGAAGAGACCGGTAGATTCAACTACGTACTCAGCACCAACAGCACCCCAACCAATTTCAGCGGGATTTTTGCAAGCAGTTACGCGGATTTCTTTACCGTTAACGATGAGGAGAGATTTTTCCAAGTCGAAGTCAACAGTGCCGTCGAATTGACCGTGCATGGTGTCATATTTAAGCATATAAGCCATGTAGTCAACAGGAAGGAGGTCGTTGATAGCAACAACTTCGATGTCATTACGTTTAGTAGAAGCACGGAACACGAAACGTCCGATGCGGCCGAAGCCATTAATACCTATTTTAGTCATAATAATAAAAAAAATATTGGGTTGTTAAAATTTACATCTTAGTAGCCTAAAGCACATAACTTTTTGCGATGCAAAGTTAATCATTTTTTTTGGAAAAAAGATGAGTTGTAGTATTAAACTGAAAAAATAATGTTAAAGAAATTGATATTTTGAGGTGGGGTGTAATATTTTGCCGCAAAAAGTTGAATAAAAATGTTTATCTTTGTGGAAATGGAGGCTGGGATAAGGGAATTAAGGATGGATAGGACCTTAATTTATCCATGTGAAATAAACGATAAAACCTAACATGAAAATAAATATTAGTAGGAACAGTATACGGTGTAAAATTATTGTGGCTATTGTGTTTATGATGGCAACAATTACTATTGTCGCAACAGATCGAAATGCAGGAGCATTCAGCGTGATACCGGTGACGTATGAGGTACCGGAGATACCGGGAGATGCAACTGAGGCGTTGCAGCAGGTTATAGATATTGTGGTAGCTAATGGAGGAAACGCTGAGATAAAGTTGGCCCCCGGTGCGGAATATCATGTATGTCGGGAGAGTGCGACACCGAAGTTGATGTATATTTCGAATACGACATCGGTGGAAGAAAATCCTGATAATACGAAGTGGGTAGCAATGTACTTAAATGGAGCGGAGAATGTGACGATTAATGGAAACGGGGCAAAAATAATAACCCACGGAGAGTTGACCACATTTGCGCTGGAGCGCTGTCGCAAAGTCACGCTTAAGGATTTTACGCTTGATGCAAGTGACCCGTCGGTCCCGGAGTTTACAGTGTTAGAGTCGGAATCGCGCAGAATAAGGGTAAAGGTAACGGAGCCGTCGCGCTATGAGATAACGGAAGATAGTACATTTTATTGGATAGGAGAGGGATGGCGTTTCACAGAAGGATTGGCGCAGGTTTATTTCCCTGACAGGAAGATAACATGGCGATATGATAACCCAATAAGTCGAGGAAGTAAGGCGGTAGAGATAGCTCTCGGGGTAGTTGATTTGCATTATGATAGAGAGCACCGTCATCGAGTAGGGGAGGTGTATCAAATGCGCCATACGATACGAAATCAGGTGTGTGGATTTATAAATGAGAGTAGCGATGTGAAACTCGAGGGATTGAAATTGCAATTTGTGGGCAACTTTGGAATAGTGTCGCAAAATTCAAGAGATATAACGGTGGTAGACTGTCGTATGGCACCCGAAGAAGGGAGTGGCAGGACATGTGCCGGATTTGCGGATTTTTTGCAATTTTCAGGATGCCGAGGATATATAGATGTTGAGAATTGCTATTTTTCCGGGGCTCATGATGATGCAATAAATGTGCATGGGACGCATTTGAAGATAGTAGAGCAACCTACGGCAAAGAGTTTGCGCGTCAGGTATATGCATAATCAGTCGTGGGGCTTTAATTCATTTTATCCCGGGGATTCAATAGAGGTAGTAAATGTTCATACGCTTAAGGGGAAATATGCGGGACGAGTTGTAGATTCGGAACAGCTCAATAATTATGAATGGCTCGTTACGCTCGACGGAGAGGTGGAGTCGCTCGATTTGGTAGATGGAAGAGCAGTTGAGAATGTGTCGGCAACGCCGATGTTGCGAGTATCGAGATGCTACTTCACGTTAGTGCCCACGCGCGGGATTTTAGTTACAACCCGCCGAAAGGTTGAGATAGTGGATAATGTGTTTGATAGGATACCGATGCCGGCGATACATATATCGGATGATGCTCGAGGCTGGTATGAGTCGGGACCTGTGAGAGATGTTACGATACGAGGGAATAAGTTTGTGGAGTGTGGTAGCCCGGTAATTTCCGTTCGTCCGGAGATAAGTCGAGAGTCGGGTGCGGTTCATAGCGGAATTCGTATCATTGAAAATAAATTTGAGATGATAGGAGGGAGAGCCATAGAAGTGAGTGGGAGTGAAGATGTTGAAGTGAGTGGAAATAAAATCACCGGACACCATGATGAAAAGCCAATAAAAATCAATGGGTCGGAATATCATAAGTAGCTTCAAAAAATAAAAAAAATGCGTCAAACGCGATTAAATGGAGCAAAAATGATTGAAACAGAATATTTAATTGCAAGAAAAGGCAAAAAATGAGAATATCTTTGTCAAAAGAGAGAAATTTAAGGAACTAAATATAAACACGAAATAAGAAAAGCTCATGAAAAAATTACTTTTGATTATCGCAACGATAGCGACAGCAATGTCGGCAGGCGCAGAGGTGAACAGTCGTGAGATCAACGAAGGTTGGCGCTTTCGACAGTGGCGCGGAGAGAATTGGTATCCCGCGACAGTCCCCGGGACAGTACACACCGACTTAATGGCAAATGAGATTATTGAGGACCCATTCTTCCGTTTGAATGAACGTGGAGTTCAATGGGTAGATAAGGAAGATTGGATGTATGAAACACATTTAAATGCAACAGCGGAGGAGATCTCTGCGACGAATCAGGAGTTGGTGTTTCACGGATTGGATACATATGCGACAATATACCTGAATCATCATCAAATACTTAAGGTAAACAATATGCATCGCACATGGCGTGTTGATGTGAAGGGTGTTTTGAAAGAAGGAGATAACTTGCTTGAAGTGTTGTTTGAGTCACCAATCAAGGTTGACTTGCCGAAGTATGATAAATTTGATTACACATTTAATACCGGTCCCGACCAAGCACAGCAGGGGGGATTGTTCAACAAGACCTTGAGTATTTTTGCTCGTAAAGCCGGATATCATTATGGCTGGGACTGGGGACCACGTTTGGTGACCTCTGGAATATGGCGTCCGATAGAACTTCAAACATGGAGTGGCGAACGGATTAACAATGTGCATTATATTCAAAAAGATGTAACAGCGAAGAAGGCGACCCTTTCGACGGTTGTAGAAGTGCTTGCCGACGAGGCAAAAACAGGCGCGGAGTTGGTAATAACAGCAGATGGAAAGAAAGTGGCATCCAAGGTGGTAGACCTTGAAAAGGGAATGAATAAAGTGACACTCGACTATACACTCAAGAATCCTCGATTGTGGTGGTGTAATGGTTTGGGTGAGGCATATTTGACCCAGTTTGCAACAACGCTCAATGTGGGCGGTAAGGCAGTAGAGACAGAAAATACCCGCATTGGTATTCGCTCGTTGAAGTTAATCCATAAGCCCGACGACCAAGGGCATTGCCTATATTTTGAGCTGAATGGGAAACCGGTGTTTGCTAAGGGCGCATGTATGGTCCCGATGGATAACTTCTTGCCGCGAATCACTACTGAGAAATATTTGAAGCATGTGCTCGATGCGAAAGATGTAAATATGAACATGATACGCGTGTGGGGTGGTGGTGTTTATGAAGATGACCGTTTCTATGATTTCTGCGATGAGCATGGTATCATGGTGTGGCAAGACTTTATGTTTGCATGTTCGACATATCCCGCCGATGAGGAATTTTTGGCCAATATCCGTCAGGAGGCGATAGACAATGTGCGCCGTTTGCGCAATCACTGTTCAATAGCCGTGTGGTGTGGTAACAATGAGTGCCAGGATGTGTATTATGGCTGGGGCGGTCGCCACAGATATTATATCGAGAAGGGTGTTGAGGAATTGACCACGAAGCAATTTGAGGATATGTATTTTGTGACATTGCCTGAGGTGGTAGAGGAATATGCCGGCGGAGTTCCTTATCGTCCTTCGTCGCCATTCGCTTTCCGTACAACCCCGTCAGATGGCATCAATGGAGATGACCATTATTGGGGAGTGTGGCACGGACGCGATTCAATCGGTCATTATAACGTGAAAAAGGCACGCTTCTTCTCGGAATATGGATTCCAATCGTTCCCGGAATTTGAATCGGTAAAGATATATGCACCGCAAGAACGCGATTGGCATTATAACTCAGAAGTTATGATGGACCACCAGCGTGCCGGCTCGTATGCTAATGGTTTGATTCGTGATTATATGCGAGATGAATATCGTGTACCCGAAGATTTTCCGACATTCCTCTATGTTGGCGGTATTTTGCAGGGAGATGCAATAAAGACAGCGTTTGAGGCTCATCGTCGCGATATGCCTCATTGTATGGGGTCGTTGGTATGGCAACATAATGACTGTTGGCCTGTAGCATCGTGGGCGGCACGCGACTGGTATGGACGCTGGAAAGCACAGCAGTATTTCTCAAAATATGCGCTCGACGATGTATTGGTGTCACCGTTGGTAACGGGAGATACGCTCACTATTACAGTGGTGAATGATCGTCGCGCAATGGTCAAAGGGAAGATGATGCTAAAGGTTATGGACCTTAAGGGAAATGTAGTTGCGACCAAAGAGGTGAAGCATAATGCGCCGGAATTGTCGTCGAAGGTTATATACACAGAAGATGTGAAAAATCTTATAGGTGACGGCTTTAAGGGTGATTATATTTTCGTGACCGAGTATGTAACTGCCGACCGCACATACAATAATATCGGATATGCTATCCGTCAGAAATATATGAATTATGAGGTTCCGAATATCGATATAAAGATAGCTGCAGCCGGCGACGGATATGATGTGACGATGACAACAGATGTGTTTGCGCGTGGGGTGTTCTTGTCGCTTGATGGTATCGATAATTTCTTCTCGGATAATTATATAGATATCTTGCCCGGAGCAACACGCACAATTCATGTGAGAACGCCGTTGAATGAGGCTGATTTCCGCAGTCAATTGAAGTTGATTTCAATGGGACATGCGTATGCAAATGTGGAAGCAGAGGAATCGGGTTCGGTAATCGGCAAAGGTGGCGAGTATCGTCCTCTCGGTGGTGATTGATAACAATATAGATAAATAGTAAAGGGCGATGTGTCGGGTTGATGCATCGCCCTTTTTTAGATGTAAAAGTGGAGGCGATGTGAGGGTCGGGAGACCCTCGCTCCATAGGGCTGACGCGATTTCTGAGGGCTGGTAAGCCCTCATTCCATAGGCTGACGCGATACGAGGTTGGGGGTGATAATGAGGGTCGGGAGGCTTTTATCCCATAGGGCTGACGCGATATTCTGAGGGCTGGTAAGCCCTCACTCCATAGGGCTGATGCGGTGGAACGATGTGATGGAGATGGATGGTAGGGGTGGATTCAAGAGCTAAATGGGGGATAAAAAATACGCTGAGCGATTAAGCACAGCGTATTCTATATTTTATAGCTAAAAAGTTGGGGCGTGGATTATTTGTTGCCGGCAAGTATTTTAGCGCGTTCGAGGTCTTTCTTGATGTTGAAGCCGGAGTTGCTGAGGAATTCGGGATATTTCTCAATAATTTCTTGGTAAAGGTTGGCTTCTTCTTGGTGGTTCTTTTGCGCGTTGTAAACGTGAGCAAGTTTCACCATGAAAACCGGGGTGTAGTATGCATTTTTGTCGCTCTGAGAGATAGCGTCTTTGAAAGCGCTAACGGCTTCATCGAGTTTGTCGATGTTCACGTAGCAGTCGCCGAGCAAAGAGTAGGCTGCAGCTCCGATGATGTCGTCGGAAGCACTATAAGCCTTCAAGCATTTGATAGCTTCTTCGTATTTAGCTTGGTCGTAAAGGCCGATTGCAGCCATGAGTTTAGCTCTGTTGCCGGCATCGTGTCCACCTTCAGCAACTTTAAGGTACATTTCAGTAGCGATAGAGTCGTTTCCGGTCATCAAAAGTTCGCGGTCGGCTTGAGCAATAGCATTGTCCTGCTTAGCCACGGCGGGTTTGTTGATAAGGAAGATGTAGACTAAAACGCCAATGATGATAGCTGCCAAAATGATGGCAACAGTAGCGATTTTCTTTTTGTTTTTTTGAACAGACTCGGTTAAACCTGTTAGAGAGTCGTTAATGTTGTCGATTGATGTGCGAGATTCCTCGTTAACTGATTTCTTTGACATTATGAGAATGTATTGATGGTATTTTTAATAATTGGCTAATAAAGGATTTGTTCCGAAGTGCAAAATTAAGCAAATATCATAAATGCACAAAATTTAACTCGTCAAATTTTGCATTTTGGGCGAAAAATTGTTTTATTTGTAGTGGTACAGAGCCGATAAAATGAAAATAAGATATAGATAATGAAGAAAATCGATATAGTAGTACCGGTCAAGTCGGTAGAATATTCAGAGTTGACTACTGAGCAGCAACGTCTTGTGGATGAAGCTCGAGAAGCGACGCAGCGAAGTTATGCGCCGTATAGTAAGTTTAGAGTAGGAGCGGCAATTCTTCTATCAGATGGGACAGTAGTGGTAGGTTCTAATCAGGAAAATGTAGCATACCCCTCGGGGACATGTGCTGAGCGCACGGCCTGTTATTATGCCGGAGCTAATCATCCTAATGCGCGTTTTGAGAAGATTGCGGTGGCCGCTCGAGGAACAGATGGAGAGGAAGTGCGGTTGCCGATTCCGCCATGTGGGGCATGCCGTCAGGCATTGTTGGAGTATGAAAAGTTGGCGCAACATGATGTGGAGGTGATACTTGTGGGTCGCGATTGCATTTATATATTGCCTTCTGTGGTGTCGCTATTGCCACTTGCGTTTTCTGAGTTTTAACAAATATTACACAAAAGAGATATTGACAAAAGCCGATTTGGCGAGTCAAAAGAATAAAAGATTTAAATTAAGAAAGGAAGGAGGACGTTATGAAAAGTAGAAAAATTGTATTGCCTCTCTCTATAATATTAACGATGATGCTGTCGAGTTGCACGGGGTTGCTATCGACGACATATGTAGAAGATGACCCATACTGGTATGCCGGGGATTATGCTCCATATTATTGGAGTGATTATAATGGAGGATCTCCTCCACCTCCTCCATCACACGAACCTCACCCGAAGCCCGATAAGCCGGATCATAATCCCGACAAGCCCGGAGGAGACCATAAACCCGGAGATTCGGATAAGCCCGGAGGAGGGAATAAGCCGCACTCACCAGAACGTCCCGGAGGGGGTGGCGCCGGTAGGAATCCCGGTTCGCCGAGTCAAGGTGGATTTCGTGGACAAAAATAAGGATACAAAAAGAGCAACTTTTAGGTTGCTCTTTTTTTGTGCTGAATCGTGATTGAGAGAATGAGGAGATAAAAAGAGAGGGGCGGGAGACGCTCATCTTATGGGCCATGCTTTCCTGTGAGGGCTGGTAAGCCCTCATTCCATAGGGCTGGCGCGGTGGGTTTCCCGTCTTTGCAGACGCATCTGTTGTGGGTGTCCTCCTGTCCGGCAGTTTAAAAACAGCCGGTATTGACTCGGTCGAGCCTCGCTATCGCGACCCGTGCTTCGCGCGATGTGAGGGCTGGTAAGCCCTCATTCCATATGGAGCCCCTCACTCTATAGTGTGTTTCACACGACCATCCGGGATAAGTCGAGGGCTGGTAAGCCCTCATTCCATATGGCTGGCGCGACACACCTCAACGACGAATGGGTAGAGATAGACAAAGAGACTGCCCAACTTTTATTGTTAGACAGCCTCTTTTTATGTGGTGTTAATAACGTTTATGCTTCAGCGTGGGGCGCAACATTTATGAAGCGACGACCGTTTTTGCCTTCAGAGAAAACAACAACACCGTCGATCAAAGCGAAGATTGTGTGGTCTTTACCCATGCCCACATTCAATCCGGGGTGGTGAACAGTGCCACGTTGACGCTTGATGATGTTACCAGCTTTGCATTTTTGACCGCCAGAAATCTTAACACCGAGTCGTTTGCTTTCCGATTCGCGACCGTTCTTTGAACTACCTACACCTTTTTTATGTGCCATTTCTTTTAAGATTTTAGGGGTTATGCAATAACGTCTTTAATCACGATTTTGGTAAAATACTGACGGTGACCGTTTTTCACGCGATAGCCTTTGCGGCGTTTTTTCTTGAAAACGATAACTTTGTCACCTTTCACCAAGGGAGTAGCAACTTCGCATACTACCTTTGCACCTTCTACGGTAGGAGCACCGACTTTAACGTCACCGTCGGCATCTACGAGAAGCACGCGGTCGAATTCAACCGTAGCACCTTCTTGAACGTTTTCGCCGAGATGGTGTACATACAAGAACTTGTCTTTTTCAGCTTTGAACTGTTGTCCTTGAATTTCTACAATTACAAACATTTTTAATTATATGTTTTATTGGTTACTCCGTCGGGTGGGTCGTCAAAAAAATGGGGACGTCCGCTTCCATTCAACCCGTTGCGGAAAAATTTAAGCACACAAAGGTACGACAATATTTTTAGTCTACCAAATATTTTTTGTTTTTCGTTGAAAAATAGTGTGTTATGAAAACTCCAATAAGAAGTGCAAAAAGTATTTTGGTATAAAAATACTATGAA